>JAFGWA010000005.1 GCA_016937715.1 Candidatus Goldiibacteriota bacterium | reverse complement strand
GTCTGGCCCCAAACAGGGCGTTTAAAATAGTGTTGATTTTCGGTAGTGATATTTCACCTTGACAAAGCATATTATGGTTAATATAATATCTATACGAGGTGAAATAAATGATAAAAGATAATATATTATCCACTAAGTTGAATGTTGATAATTTCGGTGTTTATGACCTGAGCGCTGGGATATCTTTGCGCGCGCGGACGCGCAGGCTGGAACTTAACTTATCACAGTCGGCTTTGTCTTCACGTTCCGGAGTAAGCCTGGGAACGCTAAAAAGGTTTGAAAGGTCCGGGGAAATTTCCTTAAAACATCTTCTTATGCTTGCCGCCGCCCTTAAATCTACAAAAGAGTTTAATTTACTTTTCACAACTCAAAATTATGCCACTTTTGAAGAGGCTGTAAGTATTAAAAAAACTCGGAAAAGAAAAAGAGGGCGTATAAATGATTAAAAAAATAGATGTACTTGAAGTGTATATAAACGGAAGAAAAGCTGGCAGGCTTGGACAATCCCGCAATGGCGTTTACGTTTTTGAATATGACAGAGTGTTTCTAAAAAATGGTTTTTCCATATCCCCGTTTCAGCTGCCGCTGACTCCCGGCGTTTTTACTGCCGAGCCCCAGCCTTACGGGGGGCTGTTTGGTGTTTTTAATGACAGTCTGCCTGACGGATGGGGAAGGCTTTTAATTGACAGGCTTTTGTTGAAAAATAAAATAGATCCGGGTGAAGTTTCACTTTTGGAGCGCTTAAGCATAGTTGGGAAAAATGGAATGGGCGCGCTTGAATACAGGCCGGAAAATAATTTTTTCAAGGGAAGCTCAAGAATTGGTATTAAAGAAATGGCAAAAGAAGTGAAAAAAGTTTTAAATGAAAATTATACCGGGCATATTGAAGCTCTTGTTAAAAAAGGAGGCTCTTCAGGCGGGGCAAGGCCCAAAGCAATGATAAGGATAAAAGGGGAACCCTGGATAGTCAAATTTCCAAACTCAAACGATAATACCGGCACCGGGGTAATGGAATATGAATACTCGCTGGCCGCGCGCGGGTGCGGAATAATAATGCCGCAGACAAAACTGCTTGAAAAAAAGTATTTTGCCATAAAGCGTTTTGACAGGAACGGCGGCAAAAAGGTGCATATGCATACAGCTGCAGGGCTTTTAAACGCGGATTTCAGAATTCCTTCCCTTGATTACACGGACCTTATGAAAGCCGCCATGAGGTTAACGGGCGATATAAGGGAAGTAATTAAAGTTTACCGCCTGATGGTATTTAATATACTGTCCCATAACAGAGATGACCACGCAAAGAATTTTTCTTTTATTTACAGCGATAAAAAGTGGTCTTTGTCGCCTGCTTATGACCTGACTTTCAGTTATGGCTTTAACGGCCAGCACACGACAACACTTTTTGGGCAGGGGCTGCCGGGGGAAAAAGAAATATTGGAATCCGCGGATGTTATTGGAATAAAAAGAAAAGAAGCTGAAAAAATATTAAGCGATACGGCTGATGCCGTTAAAAGGCTTAAAAAATATATAAAAACGCAGGGTTAATAAAAAGGGACAAAAATGACACTTATAAAAGAATACTCTTACGGGCAGAATACGGGGACGATGATTATGATATCTATATTGTTGTTGGGGTTGGCGGGTGCTGCCGCATGGCTTGGATATACCGTAAAATCGGAGCTTGTTATACGCGTTGTAATCAAACTTAGCCCTTTTCAGGCAAGGGTGCTGTATTACATTGCGGCGTCTGTCTGCGGATTTTTCGCGCTGCTTTCCTTAATTTCCGCGAAAGCGGGAATGGACGAAAAGAAAAAACTGATAATATACGATGACAGGATTGTTATAAGCGGAATTACAAAGCCTGTTTCAATGTTTTTCAGGGAAATGGTGTCGGTGAATGAACGTAAAGTATCATCAACAAGGTTTGTTGATATTGATATGGAAGACGGATATAAAGCCCTGATTTCAAATGTGAACTTTAAAAATACGGCTGAATTTGAAGAAGCAATGGATTTACTTAAGATAACATATAAAAATACTGTTAAAAAATCACTTCCTCCGCCTGTTTAAAAATGAAAAAATTGGTTATGGTGAAAATATAAGAATGCTAAAGTTATTTTAAAAAATATATGTAAGGTTTGACGCCGGGCTCATAGGCCTGGTATGAAGCTGCCATTGGAGGCGTGTTGAAAAGTACTGTTGAGGCATTAAAAAAGCGGGGGTATCCGGATAAAGCACTGGAAAATATTTTCCAATTAAAAAAGACAGATGAACTTATACCGCTGTTAAAAAGTGTTAATGCTCCGGAATGTACTGCTGCAGCCTGTATACTTGGTGTTAGAAATGAAAAGACGGCCGTAAAGGCGCTTTGTAACGCGCTTGCCGGAGAAAAAGCACTTTATTCTAAAATAGCAATTTCAGATGCGCTGGGGCATATTGGGGTTTATGCTTTGCCCGGTTTAATAGAATTACTGGGAATGATAGGGAAGAACCAGCATATAATCCCGTCTGCCGGTGATTTTAAGAAAAAAAGTTATCCGTTACCACGCGATATAGCGGCAAGAACCATTACCAAAATAGGGGTGCCTGCTTTGGCCGCTTTAGAGTCAGTGGCTGTTAATGGAACAATAACGCAGGTATCTGAAGCTGTTGATGCGATAGGGTTCATAGCTTTTTATACAAAGAACCGAAGGTCACTTAAGTGTTTGATACAATGTATGGCAAAGAATGCTGGAAATGAACTTATAACATGGAAAATAATACGGGCACTTGAGTCATTTCCCTGCCCTGAAGTTGAGGACATTCTGAAAAAAATAATCAAGTCCTCGAAAAACAAGCTTTTGATACAGGAAGCCAAAAGAAGCTTGAAGCAGTTAACAAAGTTATAATAAGCGGAAAAATAAGAGGTATACCTTATAGAATTGGAGCAAGGTAAATGGAAATAAATTCTGAAAGAAAAACGCGGGGTACTGTTAAATGATTTGATTTAAAACTTGTTATATACATATAATTTTTAGGTGAAAATATTGAAAAAATCGGTTATGGTGAAAGCTCGGTTATATAAAGAGATATTAAAGCTCGTAGATAAAACTGATAAGAAAATTGTGGTTGTCTGGGGATGTGATTGTGCTAAACGGGTGCTTGGTTATTTTGAAAAATACTGCCCAAACGACAGCCGCCCAAGGGCGGCAATTAAAACTGCGCGTAAATATGTCCGTACAGGTATTTTTAAAATGGCGGAAATACGCGGGGCGTCGCTTGCGGCGCATGCGGCGGCGCGCGCTGTAAAAAGTAATGACCCTGCCCACTCTGCTGCACGCGCGGCAGGGCAGGCAGCGGCTGCCGCCCACGTTAAAACCCACGCGGTTGCCGCGGCAATGTATGCCGCCACTGTTAAAAGGGATGCGGCAAAACCGGGTAATTCCGATAAAGCCGCCATTAAAGAACGTGACCGGCAGTATAAATATTTACAGAATTTAATTAATTGTTAACGGATTATTATATATCTATTCTTGATAATCACATTAAACTTGTTATAATAAATAAACTTTTTAATTGGGAGGGAACATGGATAATTTTGAACTTATTAAGCAGGCATCACGTATAAAGGACTCCGCAATTACTGAAGGTAAAGGCGTGGGCGCGTATGCGCAGGCTGTTGAACTTTTAAAAAATTACGCCGGACCGCAGAATGCTTTTCTTGAACGTCTTGAAAGTGTGGAAGAAAGAAAAAAGAACAAGGATGCTTTCATCGGAACTTTAACCGCTTCTATTATGGAAGCGTTCATAGAATACGTTAAAAATGGCCTTATGGGAAACGCTGTAAAAAAAGAATTAAAGCCGGTAAATCAAAGAACTGTCATTCCGGCGGCTGTTCCTGAAAGAGATACGGAAGAAAAACTTCTGGACAAAGCAAAAGCAGCTGTCAATGACAGTAAATCAGCTCCTTTAATTCCCGTCCTGTTTGCAGGTACCGCGCTTGAATTTTTTCTTAAAAAACTTATAAAAAATAATAAGGTTGATATATCAGGATATCCTTCAACCATAGTTGTCTGCGGAAGGGCTTTAATGAAGTCAAAAGTGATAACGCAGGAAGATATGAAAAATATCACTTACTGGAGCATTGCGTTTGAAGATGCTGAAATGGGGGCTGTTGAAAAAGTTAATGATATGGAAAAGGCAAATATTATGCTGATTGCTATCAGGGAATTTATCAGTAAATATGAGCATAAGGTTAAAAACTTTACATCTGTAATATAAAAAACACGCGGGGAGGTATTTATGGAAATGTCAGGATTTTTTTCGGATTTTAGTATTACAAAAACAATTTTTATTGTTGTAAGTTTAATTGTTCTATATTTTGGAAGGCATATTATTGGCGGTATTTTTGGTTTATACAGGATTGTTCCTGTAAACGAAGCTCATGTCAGGATATTGCGCAATATTAAGGATGTATTTTCGACAAGAAATGGGAAAAGCGCTTACTGGTTCATTCCTTTTATTACAAGGGTGCATAAACTGCCGCTTTCCAACCTTTCAATTCCTGTTCAGGATATTAAGCTTAATGATAATAATATGGCCAAGTTTGTCTGTGATATAGTGTGTTTTGTGAATATAAAAGATATAGATCTTGCTGTTGAAAGGCTTACGCTTACAAATGTAAGTTCGGACATGGGTTTTGATTTTAATAAACTGTCAGAAGATTTAAGGGCTATTATGGAAAGCGTTGGAAGGACGGTTACAACCAAACAGACACTGCTTGACATTTATATGAACAGGCAGATGCTTGATTCCGCCATTACGGCGGAAGTTGAACTGGTATTTCCAAAGTGGGGAATACAGCTTGTTGACCTTGAGTTAAAAGATATTAAGGATGCGCACGGCTCTACTATCATAGAAGATATTGAAAGAAAAGTTGCGGCAGAAATAAGAAGGGATGCCGATATAAAAGTTGCCACAACTACCAAAGAAGCAGAAGTGGCAAAAGCGGAAGCGGAAGAAATATATAAAAAAAGGCATATAGAAAAAGATAAACAAATAGGTATGAGCGAACAGCAAAAAAATCAGGAAATTGCGAAGATGGAAAAAGACGCGAACGTTGAACAGATTGAGGCTTTAAGAAAAGTGGAAGTTGGTAAAGCGGATATTGAAAAAGAAAAAATTGAACAGCTTGCCCTGGCGCAGAAGTTAAAATATACTCTTGAAGCTGAAGGTGAATCTAATAAAATCAGAAGTGTTGGTACTTCGGAAGCGGATATCATAAGGATAAAGAAAGAAGCGGAGGCGGCCGGCACATTAAAACTTGCTGAAGCTCTTAAACAGTTTAATGATACTGCTATTAACGTAAAACTGCTTGATATACAGAAAGAAGTGCTGATGATGAAGTATCAGTCTCTTGCAAAAGCGGTTCAGAATGCGGATATAAAGTGGATATTAAGCGGGGCAAACGCCCAGAAATTTTTTGGTTTAAACCTTGACGCGGAAGGCGGTGCAAACCTGGAGCAGTTTATAGCTGAAAGCGGAATGGATTTGGATAAGTTAAAGTCAATATTAAAAACGACAAAAGAAGATGAAAAGAAGAAAGATAAATAACAGCAAAAGATAGTATACGTATAAAAAAAGCCCTTTGGTTTTACAGGCCAAAGGGCTTTTTTATTTAGTGTGTAATGTTATATTGAAACTGTTTTTATGCGCGTTTCTAATGAACAGACTGATTAATACAGAGATTAAATACAGCCGCAGGTTAAAACCGTCAACTTCGGTTTATAAACCTTTCCACTGCCTGTACCACGCGTTAAGCAGCGGGATAAATTCGGATGTGGCTTTTTGCTGGCCTTCAACTGTCGGGTGATCATCGCCGGAATTTGTGGGGTAATAAAGAGTGTTCTGCGCGTTATTGACTTCGTGGTTTTCAAAGCCGTTTGCCAGGGTGTGGTGATTATCCGGATGTGTCAGCACGTTGTAGTAGTCATAAGCATAAACGTTTCCGGCTGTGTAATTTTTAAGCCATCCGTTCTGCCTGTCAAATAGCCATTCGGAAAGTTCCCTTGTTGCCTCGGGGTCTGATATAACCTGCATTGGCGGCGGGATAATAAGTATAAACATTTTATCGGTATGAGCGGCCATGTAAGCCAGCAGACTGTTATAAATTGCCTGCTCGTCTGTTATATCGCTGCCAACTTCACTGTTTGGAAAGCAGGATTTAAACATAATTACTTCATTTTCTCCTGCGGGTTCGGATATTGTGTTTGTATAGCAGGAATTCGCGTTTTCAGCGAATACAAAAGGCATGACTTCGTCTCTGAACCAGTTTGGCCAGTCAGTTGTATCTGTATAACTTCCCTGGTCATAACCCGGTGCAGACCATCCGTAATTTGTATCGCTTACAAAATAATTATTCGCGTTTAAAGCTGTGCCAAGGTCCCCGTATCCTGATTCCAGCCAGTGCTGCCCGGTGCTGTGATGGATAGAAATTATCTTAACCGTGGCTGCCGGCGGGGTTGCGTTCATTGTGGGTGAAACCGACACGCTGATTGTAACGGTTGCAGTCTGTGTTGTTGTGGCAGTTGATGTAACGGTTACGGTATTAGTGGCGGTAATAATTTCTGTGACGGCAGCAGTGACAGTAACAGTTGGTGATGGTGTAACAGTGGAGGTAATAATTCCGGTAGGGGTATCAGTGGCAGTAACAATTTTAGTTAAAGTGGCAGTTACAGTAACAGTTAGTGAAGGTGTATCCGCGGCGGTAGAAATTTTTGTTGAGGTAATTGTGGCGGTAACAATTTTGGTTAAAGTATTAGTGGCAGTAACAACAGGAGACAAGGTATACGCCCCGGTAACAGTTGGTGTTACAGTGCCTGTGACGGCTTCAGCTGTTGGCAGAGTGATTGAAGGCGCGGCCGGATTCCTTTTTCCTGTACATGAAGATACAAATACTGAAATTACAACAGCTAAAATTAAAAAATTTATTCGGTTCATAAATCCCCCTATATTTTTTTAATATTTTACCTGTTCCGGCAAAATTAATATGTGATTTACTTCACCTGTATTTTATACTCGAAAAATCAACTTTATATTGTATTAAATAATTAGGTTTTAATAGGCAGAGCAAAAGCGGCCATCCCCCTGAAACTATTAATCGGTTTAATTACAAAGAGTATAAAATAACATAAAACCAAATACCGATATTAACAAATTACTTTCAAAACTTAAAAATGCTTTTAAAATAAAGAAAAATATTTGTAATTATTACAAAATTTTAATTTAAATAAAAAAATCTGACAAAAAAACTTGATTTTTATTTGCGGATAAGTATAATTATTATAATTAGTGTTAATTTTCTCACCGGGTTCTTTAAAAGGGATGATTTTATACTCACAGGAATAATAAGTGTCGTCGCCTCACTCCTCTAAGATATACCCCCTTATATCAATGCCGCGAAAGCGGCACACGCCTTAGAATTGGGCGGCGACACTTATTGTTTCGTAAGTAAAAACTTATCACAGGGCTATATAGCTATATAATAGAAAAGCGGCTTAAAAATTTTCCTGCAGCATATAGTGTCGCCGTCTCTTTCTAACTATAACCCCCTTATATCAATGTTGCCCGCGCAAGCGGGTACACGCCAAAAAAGAACGGCGACACCTTTAAAAAAAGCCGGTAATGTCTTAAACATTACCGGCTTTTTTTATTTCTTGACGCTTATCCCGCCCTGTTATAAAATAGCGTATCTTAATTTTAAAGGCGGACAATGTCACATGGCTAACGATAAAAAAACACCATTATTTGATGAACACGTACGTTTAAACGCGCTTATGGCGCCCTTTGCCGGGTACAGCATGCCCATTCATTACGGCTCTATTATCGAAGAAACAAAAATCACCCGCGCCGGTTGTGCCATATTTGATATAAGCCATATGGGTGAAATAATTGTAAATGAAGACCCGTCAAACTGCTCGCTTGACAGGGCAATTACCGTACCTGTCACAAAGATGAAAGAGGGCAGCTGCAAGTACGGTTTTCTTCTAAATGAAAACGGCACAGCCATAGATGACTTAATTGTTTACAGAATAAAAAATAACGAATGGATGATAGTTGTAAACGCTTCCAATGAGATACGCGACTATGAAACCATAAAGTCAAGGCTTGCACCATCCGCCAAAATACAGAACATCTCCGATGATTCCGCAAAGTTTGACGTACAGGGGCCTGCATCATACGACGTAATGAAAAAAATTGCAGGCACAGGCCTTGCGGAATTGAAATATTTTACCTTTAAAAAATTTCCGTTATTGGGAGAAGACAGAATAATAAGCAGGACAGGGTATACCGGCGAACTGGGTTTTGAAGTGTATCTGGATAACGCAAACGCGGCAGCTTTCTGGAACGAAGCCGTAAAAAACGGCGCGGTGCCTGCAGGGCTTGGAAGCCGCGACATATTAAGGTCTGAAGCCGGGCTTCCGCTGTACGGCGACGAACTGACCGAAGATATTACCCCTGTTGAAGCGGGTATGGAAAAATTCATTGATTTTGAAAAAGAGTTCACGGGCAAAGCCGCGCTTTTAAAGCAGATTGAAACCGGCGTTGAAAAAAAGCTGTGCGGTTTTAAAATAGACGGAAGGCGTACGCCAAGGCACAGTTCCCCAATATTAAAAGACGGCGCAGCAATCGGCACGGTATCAAGCGGTGTATTTTCGCCGCATTTAAACTGCGGCATAGGCATGGGATATGTTAAACCGCAGTTCGCTGAAATCGGTACCGCTTTTGAAATAGACCTTGGCAGGGGAACGGCAGCGGCAACAGTTACACAAATGCCTTTTCTTAAAAGCGCGTCAATAAGGATGACACTTAAATAATTCAATAATTATCAGGAGGGTAAGATGAACGTAGCTGAAGGTTATTTTTACACAAAAGAACACGAGTGGGTAAAAATTGACGGAAAGAAAGCAAAAATAGGAATTACGGATTACGCGCAGCACAAACTTGGGGACATTACTTTCTGCGAACCTCCGGAAAAAGGATTAAACGTGAAACAGTTTGGCGTGATAACCGGAATTGAATCCGTTAAAGCCGCGTCTGATATCTATTCACCCATATCCGGCAAGGTAATTAACACTAATCCTGACCTGGAAGACAGCCCCGGACTTATCAATTCTTCGCCTTATGAAAAAGGATGGATCGCGGAGCTTGAAATAACAGACGCTTCAGAGACAAAAAACCTTATAGACGCCGAAGCATACAGGCAGTATCTTGCAGGTCTTGAATAATGGCAGGATTTACCCCGCATACAGAATCTGAAATAAAAGAAATGCTGCAGGCGGCGGGAGCCCCGTCAATAGAATCGCTTTTTTCCGACATAACTCCGGAATTGCGCGCGAAATCTTTTAACCTTCCCAAAGGCATTACTGAATACGAAGCATTAAATGAAATGCAGGAACTTGCCGCTAAAAATATGTCGTTTACCGCTTCTTTTCTTGGCGGCGGTTATTACGACCACTTTATCCCCGCGGCTGTTGATACAATCAGTTCGCGCGCGGAATTTTATACCGCTTACACGCCTTATCAGCCGGAAGCGTCGCAGGGAACTTTAAGGGCGGTTTTTGAATACCAGTCCATGATATCCGGCATTACGGGAATGGAACTTTCAAACGCCTCTTTATACGACGGCGGCACCGCAATATACGAAGCTGTAAATATGGCGTTCCGCGGAAGCAGAAAAAAGAAAGTCATAATTGACGGCGGCGTTAATCCGCTGCATATAAAAATGTTAAAAACACACGCAAAAAATATCGGCGTGGAATTTATTGAAGCGCCGGCAGAAAACGGCCGTACAGACCTTAAAGCTCTTGCAGCCATGATAGATACAGACACCGCGGCAGTGGTTGCGCAGAACCCGAATTTTTACGGTTTTGTTAATGATTATACTTCCGTGTTCGCTCAGGCGGCAGAAAATGGCGCGGCATCCATATTATCTTTTTACCCGGTATCGCTTGGAATTTTAAAGACGCCCGCGGAAATGGGCGCGGATATCGCCGTAGCAGAAGGGCAGTCTTTGGGGCAGCCGCTTTCATTTGGAGGGCCTTACCTTGGCATAATGGCTGTAAACAAAAAATTCATGAGAAAAATACCCGGCAGAATAGTGGGCGAGACCACAGATAAAGAAGGGCGCACGGTTTATGTGCTTACGCTTCAGGCAAGGGAACAGCACATAAAAAGGGAAAAAGCCACTTCCAATATCTGCAGCAATCAGGCGCTGTGCGCGCTGCGGGCTGTTGTGTTTTTGTCGCTTATGGGAAAAGAGGGATTTAAAAAACTGGCTCTTATAAACCTTGAAAGGGCGGAGTATTTAAAAACAAAACTATCCGAAATATCCGGGATTGAAGTTTTAACCGGACCCACGTTTAACGAATTCTCCGTAAAGTTAAAAAAAGAAGCGCAGGTGTTTTTTAAGGAGATGTCCGCGAAAGGTTTTATAGCGGGGCTGCCTGCTTCTGTTTTTTACCCGCAGGATAAAAATACCATTATTATGAATGCCACGGAAAAAAAGACGGTAACACAGATAGACCTTTTTATAAAAGCCGTTAAAGAATGTGTTTAGTTTAAGGTCAAACCAAAAAAGAGGATAAAAAATGAAAAATATATTTGAAAAAAGCGTAAAAGGCAGAATCGGCGTTGATCCGGGAACTCCGGATACCAATATGGACAGCCGCCTTGACCCTTCTTTATTAAGGAAGACCGATAACATGCTTCCGGAAGTGTCCGAACTTGAAGTGGTAAGGCATTACACAAATTTATCACGCCTTAATTATTCCGTGGATACACATTTTTATCCCCTTGGCTCCTGCACTATGAAATATAATCCAAAAATAAATGAAGTGACAGCTGTGCTGCCGGGCTTTATAAACGCGCACCCTATGCTGGCGTATGTAAAAGAAGACGCTGTGCAGGGCGCTCTGGAAGTAATATATAAAACCTCGGAAATGATGTGCGAAATAACAGGCATGAAAAAAATGACCACCCAGCCTTACGCGGGCGCGCACGGCGAAATGACGGGCATTCTTTTAATGGCGCAGTATCATAAAGTGCACGGTAATAATAAGACGCACATAATAGTACCCGAATCCGCGCACGGCACAAACCCGGCATCAGCCGCCGCCGCAGGATATGAAGTGGTGACAGTGCCGGTAAATTCCGCGGGTGGTATTGATTTAAGCGCCCTTAAAGAAAAGATGAACGCGCAGACAGCCGGCATAATGATGACTGTCCCAAGCACGCTTGGCGTGTTTGAAAAAGAGGTGCTGGAAGTGTCGGCGCTGGCAAGAAAATTTGACGCGCTTATGTATTACGACGGAGCCAACTTAAATGCTATTATGGGCAAAGCAAGGCCGGGAGACATGGGCTTTGATATTGTTCATCTTAATCTTCATAAAACTTTTTCCACGCCGCACGGCGGCGGAGGCCCCGGCGCCGGAATGGTGGGCGTATCTGAAAGGCTTGCTGATTTTGTGCCTGTGCCTGCAGTGGCAAAAACAAAAGAGGGAAAATTCACCCTTGATTTTAATGTACCGCATACAATAGGGAATATCGCTTCTTTCTTCGGAAACTTTGGCGTGATGCTTAAAGCGTACACGTACATTACAATGCTGGGCAAAGAAGGGCTTATTGAAGTTTCTGAAAAAGCGGTTTTAAACGCCAATTACATAATGGCAAAATTAAAGCCGTATTATTACCTGCCGTATGACCGCACGTGCATGCACGAAGCGGTTTTCAGCGCGAAAAAACAGGTAATGCACGGCGTGCACGCGCTTGATATTGCCAAAGCTTTAATTGACAGGGGTTTCCACCCGCCGACCATATATTTTCCGCTTGTGGTGGAAGAGGCAATAATGATAGAGCCCACAGAGACAGAATCCAAACAGGACATTGACCTTTTCATAGAAGATATGATTGATATCGCGAAACTTGCGGAAACCGACCCTGATAAAATAAAAAACACGCCGGTAACCACGCCTGTGTCCAGGCCGGATGAAACAAAGGCCGCCAGAGAACCAAGACTTAAATGTTTTTAAAGGGTGATTTTTTTCCGTTTAAGGCCAATTCCCCCTACGAGAATATGGCCATTGATGAATTTCTTATTTCCCGCTGTCTGCAGACAGGTGTGCCGCAGTTAAGGCTGTATTCGTGGAACCCTGCCGGCATCTCGCTTGGAAAATACCAGGACGCGGAAAAAGACATAAATATAGACGCCTGCCTTGAAGATAAAATCCCAATTGTCCGCAGGCTGACAGGCGGCGGCGCTATTTTTCACGGCAGCGAACTTACATACAGCCTTGTGTGCAGCGAAGATGACATTGACTGTAAAGGCGAACCGGTAAAAAAAACTTTTGAAAAATTAAATTCTTTTATCATGCTTATGTATAAAAAGTTCGGCCTTGACCCGGCATACGGCGTGTACGCGCGGCCGGAAGAAAGTCACGGGCAAAGGGCTGGGTTTTGTTTTTCTGGTACGGAAGAATATGACATTATAATAGAAGGAAAGAAAATCGGCGGCAACGCGCAGGCAAGGGTTAAAGGTCTTATTTTTCAGCACGGGTCGCTGCCGCTTGCCGGTAATGAAGAACATGAAAAATACTTTAAATGCCCCGTAGAAGGTAATAATTATACGTGTTTAAACGTGCTTTTAAAAAGGCAGGTTGCGCCGTTAGAAGCCGCGGCAAACATGGCGGCGGCCTTTATGGAATCCTTTAACTGCACGCTTGAACCCGCGGATTTTACAATGGAAGAAAAAAAAGAGATAATAAAACTTTTAACCGGTAAATACGCGTCAATTAAATGGAATATGGAAGGTAAAACTTAAAAATGGCCGAAGATATAAAACGCCCGGAATGGGCAAAGAAAAAAATAGACTTTAAAAATATGCATAATACGGAAACCGCGTTAAGGGGAATGAACCTTCATACCGTATGCCACAGCGCGCGCTGCCCTAATATTTCGGAATGTTACGCAAGGGGGACTGCTGTTTTTTTAATTCTTGGAAACAACTGTACAAGGAATTGTATGTTTTGTAATGTTACAAAGGCAAAACCGGAAACACTTGACCTGAATGAAGCGGAAAGGGTAATTACAGCCGCTAAAAAGCTTAAACTTAAATATCTTGTGGTAACTTCCGTCACAAGGGACGATTTAAAAGATGGCGGCGCGTCAGTTTTTGCCGATATAATCAGAAAGGCAATAATAGAAGGGATAAAAATAGAGGTGCTTGTTCCGGATTTTAAAGGGAATGCTGCGGACATAAAAACCGTAGTGGATGCCATGCCGGATGTCTTCGCGCATAATATAGAAGTGGTGCCGTCGCTGTATCAAATAAGAAAAGGCGCTTCATATGAAAGAAGCCTTGATGTTTTAAAGACAGCAAAAAAACTTGGCGCGAAAAAAACAAAGTCCGGAATTATGCTTGGGCTTGGTGAAACAGAGGCGGAAGTATTAAAAACGCTTGATGATATCCGCGGCGCGGATGTGGATTATATTTCAATAGGGCAGTATTTACGGCCGGCAAAGGAAAACGCGCCGGTTGTGGAATATTTAAAACCGGAGCGTTTTGAATTTTATAAACTGGCGGCAATGGGTAAAGGTTTTAAACACGCGGAATCAGGGGTGTTTGTAAGAAGTTCTTATATGGCGGATACTTACGGCAAGAAGTAGGGAAATCGGCGGCTCGGCGGTTCGGTTTAGTCTTAGTAGACGCGGGTCTTCAGCCCGCAGATTTTGTATCTGTCTTTTATAATTGCTTTTACCAAACGTCCAAGCCTCTAAGCATCCAAGCATCCAGTTTCACAGGGTTTGGGTATATTTTTTCAGCGCGTGCCGCAAACTGGTATGCTTGCATCCAAACAAAATTGAAATCATCAAAATGTTAACGTCATTGGCAATCGTAAACTCCCGGCACATACAAATCTGCCGGCGATGCATTACACCGCTCCTGTCGCATACACACTATTCTTAAGCGGCACGCACTGAAAAAACACACCCAACCCCTGTAGGTGTTAATCGAATCTTCGAATTTCGAATTTTCGATGTTTGTATTGTTTTTGTCTTTGCTTCCGTCCCTCCGACCCTCCGTGCATCCGTCTCTCGGTTTTACAGGGTTTGGGTATATTTTTTCAGCGCGTGCCGCAAACTGGTGTGCTTACATCCAAACAAATTTGAAATCATCAGAATGTTAACGTCATTGGCAATCGTGAGCCCGCGGCACATACGTGTATGCCGGCGCTGCATTAAACCGCTCCTGCCGCATACACATTATCCTTGTGCGGCACGCACTGAAAAAACACACCCAACCCCTGTAGGTGTTAATCGAATCTTCGAATTTCGAATTTTCAATGTTTGCTTTATTTTTGTCTTTGCTTCCGACCCTCCGACCCTCGTCTCTCCCGGCATTCTGTGTGGTATAATAATTAATAGTTTAATAAAAACACTGATTTAATTGAAAACAGCGGGAGGTAATAATAATGAACAAACGCGAGATAGGTAAAACAGGAATCATGGTATCTGAAATATCGCTTGGATGCTGGACACTTGGCGGGGATATTGACAGCGGCGGCATGGGGTGGCACGGTGTTTCCGATAAGGATGCGGCAGAAGCCATAAATTACGCCGTTGATAACGGGGTTAACCATTTTGACAACGCGGACGTATATGGCAGCGGCAAGGCGGAAAAAATGCTGGCATCCGCGCTTGGGTCAAAAAACAAAAAAGTTGTAATTGCGAGCAAAGTAGGCTGGAACAAAAATGAATTTGAAAACGCGTTTGACGCGCGCAATATAAGAAGGCAGTGCGAGCAGTCGCTGAAGAATTTAAAAAGGGACAGGCTGGATATTTATTACTTTCATAACTGCGATTTCGGCAAGAATGACGAATACCTGGAAGGCGCTATTGCTGAGTTTCATAAATTAAGAAGCGAAGGCGTGATAAAAGCTATAGGGCTGTCCGGATATTCAGCCGGTGATTTTTTAAGGCTTACCCCAAGGATAAAACCCGACTGCATTCAAAGCTGGTGCAACATAATACACCCTGATTTTGTGGCAGAAGGGCCTGTAAGCAAAATGATGAAAGAAATGAACATTACTTTTGTGGCGTTTAATCCGTTGTCGCGCGGGTTATTAACAGGTAAATTCAGCAGAGAAAACCCTCCTGTGTTTGATAAAAATGATGTCAGGGAAACGATGGATGAGTTTAAGCCGGGTACGTTTGAAAAATTAATGGACGGCGTGGATAAGCTTAAAAGCAAATTTGGGTCAGGCGGCGAAGCACTTGTGCGCGCGGCATTACAGTATATTCTGTATCATGAAACTGCGGCATGCGTAATTCCGGGGTTCAGGAACTTACAGCAGGTAAAAATGAACCTGTCCGCCGCAGACAAAGGGCTTACTGAAGAAGAGTTTATGTTTATAAGAGAAGCGTTCCTTTAAAGGCATTGCGGCTCGGCAGCTCAGCAGCTCGGCGGCTCGGAATTGATATAGAAGAAAAGTGGAAAGGTGAAGAAAAATGAGTGTTGGTGTTGAGTTTTTGAAATTTATTGGATTTGTTATTGTTTTTATAGCGTTTTTTCAATGGTTATTTAGATTCATCTTACAATATAAAGTAAAGCAAGAAAAGATTGTAATTTGTCTTTTTGGGATAATTCCTGTTTTTTTTATATCTATTAATAATATAAAAAGTATTAGAAAGGGTTCATCTCTGGAAGGTATGGTTGATCCCTTTGCAAGTAGATTAAACATTAGAAATAATATCTGGGGTGAAACAACAATAATTGAAAGAAAAGATGGAATGATTTTTTATGAGTGGGCTATTACACCTGATAATCCTGACGAGTTTATTAAAGCTATACAATTGATGCTAAAAATAAAGGAAAACTGATGAATAAAAAAAGAGGAGTAACAATTGTTAAATTATTATTTTTAATTTTTATAGTTGGTGGGTTGGGAATTTCAGAAAGTAAAACTGCGAATCAAAATGTAAGAATAATTGAAGAAAGAGGCCCGTTTGTTATAAGCGCGATTTATGAATTTAATCATATGAATTACATTCTAACTGTTTTAAATAAAAAAGGCGAAGAAATAAAGCGGTTATCCACGGAACGGCAAATAAAACAGATAAATTCAAATGGTGTTGTTGGAAAGGTTATAGAGTTTCATAAATTTTGTATTGCCGAAAATAAAAATCAAGTGGCTTTGATAAAGTGCAGTGGAAATTTTTTTGATGATGAAAAAATACCTCAATGCGGAGGCAACGGCGTATGCAATTTAGAGTTGATACTATTAGATAGTTTAGGTGAAGAGGTTTGGAAAAAACAGATTGGAACGGGGACATTTTATGGAGTGATTGATTCGATAAAGTTTGTAAACGATTTTATTGTGGTTAGTTATAATCTTAGAACGGGAAATGAATTTAGTCCTAAAAAGCAGGTATTTAATTTAAAAGGTGAAAGGATATATACGTACGATTTAAATGAGATAACTTTTTTTGATGAAAAAGATAATATTATTAAGTTAGTTGATTTAAGAATGGTATCTTTGAAGCGAAAAATAAAAGATTCTGATGGTAAATTATTGCCTGGAACAATTCAAGAGTCCAGTAGCATAAATATATCAGATGATGGAAGTAAAATTGCAAAGTTGACTTACCGTCTGGAACTTATTGACGGTAAATACTATTATACTGATGATGAAAATTATCCGTCGACTTTAGAATTAGAAATAGAGAACGAGAAAGGCGAAAAACTATGGAAAACAGAAATAGGCAAACGCCAAGACGCAAATGCAAGTGATATAAAGATTTTACAAAATGGCAATGTTGTTTTAAGCACCTATGGTGATTGGGAAGATTCTAATTATTGCAATTTATATGTTTTTAATGCGGAAGGCACAAAATTGTTTGAATTTCCGAATTCTGGTTATAGTTTTCATGAATTTAAAATATCTTCAAATGGAAAATATTTGGGAATACCATGCAGGTCTTATGGACCAGGTCGTGAGACTATGATGTTTTTTAATATTTCTAATGGTAAAAGTTGGAATTTAAATGAAGATTGGGCGATTTATAAAATAGAAGATGATGGAAAAGCACATTTATTTTCCGGACAAAAAAAAATGGAGATAAACTTAAAAGATAAAATTGGAGATTAGGTTGTATAGCTGTTTCCCTTGATGGATTTTTATTGGTGTGCAATTTATCTTAGCGCATTAGATTCAATCAAACATCTAAGCTTCTAAGCATCTAACCATCAATTACTTATCTTTTTTCTTGATTTTAAAGGATTTTATCATTACAATGGTTAGGCGGTAAGTTGCCGTACAGGAGGACCTTAATATGAATAAAAAAATTGTTATAGGTTTATTATTGATTTATATGATGTTTTTAATCAGCTGTGCTACTGAAAGTAAAACAGTTGTAAAAGACGCGGATATTTCAGCTGCGGCAGACGCTACCGCGCAGGCCGCGGTTCAGGCACGGTCAGTAAAAGAAGAACCCACACAGACAGCCACATTGACATTTACTTTGACTGCAGTCCCGACAAAAGCAAAACCGTCGCCGACTTCCACAAAAGAAGCGAAAACAGCGCCCACTGCCACTAAAACAGCGGTAAAGAAAGTGTCAACTCCGGCTGTTAAAACCAAGGCGGTAAGTACTCCGGTAAAAAAAGAAGAAATTACCCTTGGGGAAGTCATTGAAAAGATAGAGGCGGCTCAGGTTAAAAGAAAAGCAATTGTTATGAATATTGACATAAACACAAAATACACTGACGCTGATACTTCGCAGAGAATAAAAGGGCTTGCTTACATAGTAAAACCGGACAAATTCAAAGTGATTTATTCCGAACCCACAGAGCAGCAGCTTATATCTGACGGAAAGACGGTCTGGGTATACACCCCTGTTTTAAGCCAGGCAATAAAGCAGGATGTGGAACAGATGAGTTTTAATTCAAAATTTTACATAGATTTTGAATCTTCAATAGCGTACTTTTCCAAAAGAAGCAGGTCCACCCTTACTGTTTCGGAAAATTTCTATCTGATAAAAATGATTCCCATAAAAAAACAGGAAATGGCTTTTGATGAGCTTACGGTAAAGGTGAATAAAGAGACGCTGTTCCCTGAATCCATGAAGATGAAGTATGAAGCGATGATAGTGGAATCGGTTTTTTCAAACATAAAAAAATATTCCGCTGAAAAAGCGGATTTATTGCCCGAGTTTAAGGACAGTGCCTTTACTTTCAAAGCGCCGGAAGGCATTGAAATAATAGAAGCGTCTGACCTTATGCAGGGAAACCCGATAATAAAGTAAACGAGAGGAGCAATAAATGTCAAAAGGATACGGAGAACTTTTAAAGAAAGCAAGAGAGTCAAGAAACCTGAAATTTCAGGACCTGCATAAAGAACTGAAAGTGGATCCTGTATATTTAAAGGCGCTGGAAGAGGAAGATGCCACCGCTTTTGAAAAGCCTGTTTATATGAGGCTTTTTCTGCGCACGTACGCGCGTTTTTTAAAACTGGAAGAAGCTCAGATTATATCTTTATTTGACCAGACGCCGGAAGGCCAGCAGACTGAAAAAGAGATACACAGGATAGGCAAAGAGATTATAAAAGATGATTTTGCAAAAAGCGTGCTTAAAGAGGCGCAGCATGACCACGAAAAACAGGCGGAAACGCCGGCATTAAAAGCCGGAGGCATGGAGCTTACTTTAAATAATAAAAGAAACCTTATCATTGTTATTTCCGCGGCGGCGCTTCTTGTTCTGGCCATTATACTTTTTGCCGTGCTCGGCGGAAAAAAATCGGAAGGAAATAAATCTGTTTATCCCGTTCCGGGGCAGACAGAAACCCTTAATGTTTTTGCAAAGGGGAAAGCGGATACCTGGATAAAGGTAAGGCATGACAACGGAGAAGAAGATTTTCTTCTGAAAAAAGGCATGGATAAAAGGTGGAAAGACATAACAAAGATTGTTTTTCTTATCGGCAATGCGGCGGGAATTGAATTTACGGTAAACGGCGAATCAATAGGAGCCATAGGCGAAGATGGAGAAGTGATAAACGGCCTTGTTTTCCAGTCGGGAAAGAACTGGTACATAGATAAGGGACAGGGCTTTACGCAGGGCGCAAGAAAACCCACTGAGGTTCCTACTGCCGTGCCCACAGAAGTAACAGAACAGGAGCCGGCTGCTGTAGAAACTCCGGCTGAACAGTAAAAGGAGGAATTATTAAATGGCAGGCGATAACTCATTTGACATTTCTTCAAAGGTGGACATGCAGGAAGTTGTTAACGCCATAGACCAGGCGTTAAGGGAAATAACCAACAGGTATGATTTCCGCGACAGCAATACAGAAATTGAACTGAAAAAAGAGGATAAAAAAATAACAATAAAATCAACTGACGACTATAAAGTACGCGCCGCCAATGACGTGCTTAAGAATAAGCTTATTAAAAGGGGCATTCCTGTAAAGGCGCTTACTGATTCAGAACCTGTCCAGACCGGCATGGATAAAATGCACCAGGACATCGCCATACAGGACGGAATCCCGCAGGATAAGGCAAAAGATATAGTGAAATATATAAAAGAGCTTGGGCTGAAAAAGATACAGGCTTCCATCCAGAAAGACGTGGTAAGGGTGTCAGGGCCGAAACTTGACGACCTTCAGGAAGTTATGGCGCAGTTAAAGCAGAAGGATTTTGGAATTGATATGCAGTTCACGAACTTCCGTTCGTAAAAATAAATTATCACCCAAGGGGTATTAATATGAAACTTGGAGTCATAAGCCTTGGGTGCCCAAAAAATACGGTTGATACAGAGTGCATGCTTTCATGCCTTGATAACGCCCTTTTAACCACAGACCCGTCTGATGCCGATGTCATATTAATTAATACCTGCGCGTTTTTAAGAAGCGCGCGGGAAGAATCATCCGGCGCGATTACGGAAATGCTTTCCCTAAAGAAAAAAAATCCCGCTTTAAAAGTTGTGGTTGCGGGGTGTTTTGTTTCCAAAGATTTAAAGGGTTTAAAGGAAAAGTTTAAGGGCGTGCATGCATGGGTGGGCGTCAATAATATAGAAAGTATAAAAATCGCGGTGGAAAAAGGCGGTGAATTTGTAAATGAAAAGCCGTTTATCTATAAAGGCAAAAACCACACCGCTCTTTTAAACTCTTATTCCGCGTATGTTAAAATTTCCGAAGGGTGCAACCATAAATGCGGTTTCTGCACCATCCCGTTCATAAAAGGCAAGTATAGAAGCAGGACAATTGAAGATATTGTAAAAGAAACGCGCGGTATGACGCAGTCGGGGATAAAAGAGATAAACCTTATTTCGCAGGATCTTGTATATTACGGCGCGGATATTTACGGCGAAAAGAAACTGGATAAACTGCTTGAAGCAATACTTAAAAAAACAAAAAAATATTTCTGGCTGCGTCTTTTATACCTTTATCCGGATCTTGAAATTATAAAAAGGGTTGTAAAAGTAATGAAAAAAGATGAAAGGCTTTGCCGTTATATTGATATGCCTTTCCAGCACGTTAATGATGATATCTTAAAAAGCATGAGGCGCGGTTACAGAAAAAAAGATATAATTGACATTATTTCATATTTAAAAGAACAGGTGCCCGGCATAATAATAAGAAGCGCTTTTATCACCGGATATCCCGGCGAGACAAAGGCGCGCTTTAACGAACTTAGGGAGTTTATAAATCAGGGTTTGATAGACAGGGCCGGTTTTTTTGCGTATTCTGACGAACCGGGCACGTATGCTTATACTTTAAAAGGAAAAATCGCAAAAAAAGAGTGTGAGAGAAGGCGTGACATATTAATGGTTGATTCAGCCGAAAAATACGCATATAATAAAGTAACGTTGCGCGGGAAAAAAGTAAAAGTTTTAATTGCGGGAATGAAAAATAATAACACTTACGCCGCACGCACACAGGGCAACGCGCCGGACATTGACAGTTATGTGCTTATAAAGCCTTCTAAAAAGTTATCATCCGGCAGTTTCTGTAACGTGAAAATAACCGGCGTACAGGGTTATGACCTGAAAGGGGAAATATGCAGATAAGCGAGAATCTTAAGAAACTTCCAAACAGAATTACAATGTTCAGGATAATAATCACGTTTGCGTTTATTCCGACGATACTGGCTGAAAGGCTTATGTGGAATTATGTGGCGCTGGGTATTTTTTTAATCGCGGCCATAAGTGATTTTTTTGACGGCTATTTAGCAAGAAAATATAACATAATAAGTGTTTTTGGGCAGGTAATGGACCCGCTGGCGGATAAGATACTTGTACTTGCCGCCCTGTTATGTTTTGTGCACCTTCAGGTGGCGCCGGTGTGGATGGTGATAATAATTATCAGCAGGGAATTTTTTGTATCCGGAATCAGGACCATGGCGGCTCAGCAGGGAAAAATAATAGCGGCAAGCAAATGGGGCAAGTTAAAGACCGCCACGGAAATGACGGCTATTTCCGCCACGCTTCTTTTAATATCCATACACAAGACCCTTGTATTTTACGGTATAAACGCTGGGGAACTTATGGATGTCAGCCAGGATACCTGGATGCTTAAGGTTATTCCGTACATCCTTTTCTTCATAGCGGCTTCTTTTTCCCTTATTTCCGGTATGGAATATTTTTTCAAGAATAAATCAATTTTTGAAAGTGAGCTGTAATGAGGCAACTTATAATAATTTTTACCTCGTTTTTTTATACCGGCTACGCGCCCAAGGCGTCCGGCACTGTGGCCACTTTCGCGTTTCTTCCCGTGTACTGGTTTTTTCTGCGTGATATGCACCCCGCGCCATACGTAATAATTACTGTAATACTGGTGCTTGCCGGTATATGGGCTTCCAATTACGCGATTGTGATACACGGAAAGAAAGACCCGTCACGGGTGGTAATAGATGAAGTGGCGGGCTATATGGTGACTATGATGTTTATACCTTATACGGATTCAAGGATGATAATAGGTTTTTTCGCTTCGCGTTTTTTTGACATAATAAAACTTTTTCCTGCAAGGCAGTCAGAATCTCTCCCCGGCGGTACCGGCATAATGATAGATGACGTAATAGCCGGAATTCAGGCTAATGTTTTTATGTGGGCTGTAATTTATTTTAAGCTGGACCTTCCGCTGCAGCAGCTGATATCCAATGTTATCCGCCCTTGAAAGGTCAGCAGGGCTAAAAAACACCGCGTTAAAACTTTCTGCCGGCAAAGACTGTCTGGCAGATTCAGTGAACCCGTCTTTTAAGGCTGTGCTGTATTCATATCTGGCATCCGCTGTAAATAAAAATCTTGTGGTGATTACATCATCTGAAAATATATACCCTCTCTTCGGCGAAATGCTAAGTTTAAAAAATATTTTTAACCATACCGCGCGGATTGCGGCGTACCCGGAAGATGACAGCCTGCTTTATACACAGTTAAAAGCGTCCCGTGAAGTTTCCAGGGAAAGGGCGGCGGCAATAAAACTGATGCTGTCGCAGGGAAGGAAAATAATAATTACTGATATAAATGCCGTTTCTGAAAAAATAGCGCCGCCGGAAGAGATATCCCGGTATATGTTTAACATTAAAGCCGGCGCCGGCGCGGGAATGGAAGAAATAATAAAATCGCTTAACAGCAACGGGTACGAGAGATGCGTAAAAGCATCCGAGTGTTTTGAATACAGCGTAAGGGGCAGCATACTTGACGTGTTCGCGCCGGGCGGCGAATATCCGGTAAGGATAGAATTCTTCGGCGATACGGTGGAATCTGTGCGCTATTTCTCGCCGGATACTTTTGACACCACGCATTCGGTAAATGAAGCGGAGCTGTTTGTTTTTAACCCGGGAGGGGCGGCAAGAAGGGGGCATACATCCATACTTGAATATTTAAACGGCAGCGATACCGTGGTAATTACCGACGGGCTGGAAGGGTTAAAAGGGGAGATTCTTGAAAAAATAAGAAAGATAGAAAGATACATTGACCCGAAAGACGCGGAAAAAAATATTTTTACCATAAGGACAATCTTAAAAAAAATAAAAAAGTATCCAAAACTTAAAGTATATGAAACATCGGCTGTTAATAAAGCACAAACTTTAAAAGCGGCAAATAATCCCGTATTTGAACGTGATATGGACCGGCTTTTTGATTATCTGATTGCGCAGGAAACAAAGAAAAATTCCATATATATTGCCTCTGACAATCAGGGGGAAACGGAGCATTTGAAAGAGATAATAATAAAAAAAGCGCGTGAAAAAGAGCGCCCGGTGCCGCATGTTGAATTTATAAACGGCGACATATACAGGGGTTTTGTCTTTGCGGAAGCTAAGCTGTGCGTTATTTCCAACAGGGAAATTTTTGACAGGTATAAAGGCAAGGTTTTAAGCGGGGTAAAAGACAAAAACTTAAAAGCGTTAAAGCATTACACTGACCTGGAAAAAGGCGATTATGTGGTGCACAGGGAGCACGGCATAGGCGTGTTTGAAGGCGTGCGCAATATGAACTTTGACGGAATAATCGGGGACTTTCTTTATATAAAGTATTTCGGCGATGATAAATTGTATATTCCCATTTACAAGATAGACCTTATAGATAAATATACGGGGTCGGATAAAATACCGGTTTTGTCCAAACTTGGGACACAGGTTTTCAGGCGGTCAAAAGAGGCAATAGAGCGGGAGATGAAAGAAATGGCCGCGGAGCTTTTAAGGATTTACGCGTCCAGAAAAACTTCTTCGGGTATAAAGTACAGCTTATCTGACTCCACGGTAAAAGCTTTTGAAAATGCGTTTATCTTTGAGGAAACACCGGACCAGGCAAAAGCCATAAATGACGTGATGGCGGACATGGAAAAAGAAAAACAGATGGACAGGCTTGTATGCGGGGACGCGGGTTTTGGCAAAACAGAGGTGGCGATGCGCGCCGCTTTTAAAGCGGTAAACGACGGCAAACAGGTGCTTGTGCTTACCGCCACCACGCTTTTGGCCGCGCAGCACCTGAATTCTTTCAGGGAAAGAATGGCGGATTATCCCGTGAAAGTGGATATGCTTTCAAGGCTGGTAAAAGCTTCCGATAAAAAAATAATCCTACAGCGGTTAAAAGAGGGTAAAGTTGATATTCTTATAGGCACTCACGCGGTGTTATCCGCTTCTGTGGAATTTAAAAACCCCGGCCTTGTGATAATAGATGAAGAGCAGCATTTTGGGGTTAAGAATAAAGAAAACTTAAGGCAAAAATATCCGTCAGCTGATTTATTAACGCTGACCGCCACGCCTATTCCAAGGACGCTGTATTTTTCCCTCTCCGGCATAAGGGATATAAGCATAATACAGACGCCGCCGCCCGGAAAAAAAGCCATAGAGACTGTAATTATACAGGAACGCATGCAGGTGCTGCGTGAAATAATTTTAAGGGAAGTCTTAAGAAAAGGCCAGGTGTTTTACGTGCACAACAGCATAAGGACACTGGAAAAAACAAAAGAGAACCTTCAGAAATTATTGCCGGAAATACGTTTTAAAACCGCGCACGGGCAGATGGATAAAGGCGAGCTGGAACACCTGATGGAAGATTTTTTAAATAAAAAATTTGACGTATTGATTACCACAACAATAGTGGAGTCCGGGCTTGATATGCCGGATGTGAATACAATAATAGTAAGCAGCGCGGACAGGTTTGGGCTGTCCCAGCTTTATCAGTTAAGGGGCAGGGTGGGCCGCCGCGACAGGCAGGCGTACGCGTATATGATGGTGGCGGATGTAAGGGGCATGACAGAAACCGCAAGGGAGCGGTTAAAAACGCTTGAAAGTTATGTGGATCCGGGCGCGGGTTTTTCCATTGCTATGCGCGACCTTGAACTGCGCGGCGCCGGAAATATACTTGGCACAAGACAGCACGGTTACATGGAAAAGATAGGTTTTGAAATGTATTGCAGGATGCTGGAAGAGGCGGTGGCTGAACTTGAAGGCGAAGTGCATGTGCCGGAAAAGGATACAAAAATAAAAACAGATTTTGAAGCGCACATACCGGATGAATACGTATGGGATACCGGCGAAAAGGTAAGGATATACCGCAGAATTTTCGCGGCGCAGAGCACGGATGAAGCGGAAACCGTAAAAAAACAGGTTGAAGATGTCTGGGGAAAAATGCCGCAGGAAGCGCAGAATATATTTTATGTTTTAAAATTAAAAATTGCCGGCAGGCTGCTTGCGGCGGATGAAATATCCGTAAATGAAAATGAAATGTTTATTGTATGGTATGATAAGCCTTCTATAGGACCAAGGGAACTTTCAAAAGCCGGGGTTAAGGGAGTATCGCTTAAAGAGGGCGTGTTGAATGTAAAAATAAAAGGGATAGAAGAAGCGCTGTCCGCGCTTGATGCCTACTGTAAAGCCATAATAACAAAATAAAAAGAAGCAGTTCAGCGGCTTGGTTTAGATTTGGTAGACGCGGGTCTTCAGCCCGCGGCAGTTGTATTTGCCTTTTATAATTGCTTTTACCAAACGTCCAAGCCTCTAAGCATCCAAGCATCCGGTTTTACAGGGATTGGGTATATTTTTTCAGCACGCGCCGCAAATTGGTGTTCTTGTATTCAAATAAATCTGAATCCGCCGGTGTGTTAACGTCATTGGCAACCGTGGCCTTGCGGTACATCCGGATTTGCCGGCGCGGCATTAAACCGTCCCTGCTGCATATACAGTATACTTACGCGGCACGCACTGAAAAAACACACCCAACCCCTGTTTTGAAACCCGCAACAACACATACGGGTTTTGTTTTGATGTTTTGTTTTTATGCCTTGGTAGGCGCGTCCCTTTAGGGCGCGGCAGTTGAATTGTTATTTGTATTTACTTTTGTCCCCCGGCTTTGTATGCCAACCCTCTAACCATCCAAGCGTCCAAGCATCTGCTTTGCTTTACTTCCGTCCATCTGTCCCTCTGTGCATCCGTCACTCCATCTTTATAACGCCTGCTTTAAAAAATGCGGTCAGAACAAATAATCAGCACAAAAGTGACTTGATAGTTTTTTACTATGGCAGGTTGTTAAATTTAAGTTTGTTATCCGCGATTTTATATGTGGCAATCACAATATGCGGTATGGCAAGCTTTTTTATAATTGAAAGTGCTTCGGGTTTTAACGGCTCGGGAACAAGCAGGTAAAATGTGCCGATTTTCTCCGAAAAACTTTTCCACTCTATCGCGGACCCGTCTGTAACAGTGCTTTCGGTTTCCACTTTAAAAGTGTAAGTCTGGTTTCCCTTAGCGATAAGGTCCGGATATAATCCCTGTACCACCGCTTCTGCTTTGTCAATGTTGGTAAGTACGGCGTCGGCGCCTTTCTGGTTTAAATATATAGTTTTTAAAGTTTTAATAATTGTTTCCTGCATTTTCATTTCTTTAGGGGATCTCATTGACATTATAAACCCTCCTTAATATACAGGCGCCGTGCAAAAGCACGGCGCCTGCCGTAAGATGTTATTTTATTCGTACCACTTAATGTAACCGGGAAGGAATTTAAAAGCTACATCCGGATGCGCCGGCATTACCCTTACGGAATAATTTACAGCACCGGAAGTGGAAGGTGTAACGGTGCTTTCGTATTTTATTTTTCCGTGTTCATTTGAAACGGCTTTCATTTCAAATGTTTTTATTTCTTCCAGTATTTCTCCGCCTCTGTCATAGCCGGCATAAATTTCCACCAGCAGGTCTTCCGCGTTTAATCCGCCGCTTTCAAGTTCCGCGTTTATTTTAAGCGAACCGCCTACTTTAATCGCGGAAGAATCACCGGAACTTACGGAAGTTATTTTTACCGCGTCCCATTTAGAAGCTATTTTTTCTTTCCACTTGCTTATGTTCTTTGGTTTGTCAAGCCCGCTGCCGGCAAGTTTGGCGTAGTTAAGCCCGGCGGGTTTATAGAACATCTCAGTATATTCCATTACCTGCCTGTTTGTGTTAAATACGGGGCCAAGGGTGGCAATGGATGTTTTCATCTTTTTTATCCAGTCATGCGGCAATCCGTCTTTACCGTGTTTGTAATAAAGAGGGACAAGGTCGTTTTCAAGCGTGTCATAAATGGAATTAGCTTCCACAGCGTCCTGATAAGCTATATCTTCATATTCTTCGCCGCGGCCTATGCACCAGCCGTTGTCCGCATCCGCTTTCTCGTCCCACCAGCCGTCAAGCACTGAAAAGTTTAATCCGCCGTTGAAAATAACCTTCATGCCCGATGTACCGCTTGCTTCCAGCGGCCTTCTGGGGTTGTTCATCCACACGTCCACTCCCTGAACAAGATAATGGGCGGTGTTAAGGTCATAGTCTTCAACAAAGACTATGTGGTTTCTTAACCCTTCTTTTTCGGTAATGTGAATTATCTGTTTTATGAACTCTTTGCCGGCATCGTCTTTGGGATGAGCTTTGCCTGCAAATATTATCTGTACAGGCATGTGTTTGTTGGTAAGTATAGCTTTAAGCCTTTCAATGTCGCGCATCATTAAGGTAGCCCTTTTGTAAGTGGCAAACCTTCTGGCGAATCCTATCGTTAAAACGTCTGAAGAAAGCACTTCGCCGGCGCCGTCTATTTCTTCTTTTGAAGAGCCGCGCGCTTTTAACTGTGATTTAAGTTTTCTGCGGACAAATTCCACAAGCCTTTCTTTTCTGCGTTCATGCGTGCTCCACAGTTCCGTGTCCGGAATCTCGTCCACTTTTTTCCATATTTCGTGTTCGTCAGGCGCGTCCACCCAGCGTGTGCCAAGATAACGGAAGAAAAGGTCTGACATTTCTTTTGATATCCAGCTGTTCATGTGAATACCGTTGGTGATGTATCCTATGGGGACTTCCTCCACAGGCACTCCTGTCCAGATGTCTTTCCACATATCGCGCGATACGCGGCCGTGCAGTTTTGACACGCCGTTATTAAAGTGCGAAAGCTTAAGGGCAAGCACGGTCATGCAGAACCATTCGCTTTTGTCTTCCGGATACACGCGCCCCAGTTTCATAAACTCTTCAAATGATATTTTAAGGGAGTGTTCCACATAGGTTTTTAAATATCTTTCCATCATTTCCTGCGGAAATCTGTCGTTTCCGGCGGGGACAGGGGTATGTGTGGTAAACACGCTGCTGGCCGCGACAATTTCTTTTGCTTCGTTGAATGAAAGTTTTTCTTTTTCCATTAGCATCTTTATGCGCTCCAGCGCTAAAAATGAAGAATGGCCTTCGTTCATGTGCGTTACAGTGGGCTTAATTCCAAGGGCGTCCAGCGCAATCATACCGCCGATGCCAAGCAGGTATTCCTGTTTTATTCTCATTTCAAGGTCGCCGCCGTAAAGTTTGGAAGTGATATCACGGTCAGCGTGGCTGTTCTCCGGAATATTTGTGTCTAAAAGGTAAAGGCTTATGCGTCCCACCTGAACCTTCCACAGCGCGAACTTTACAATGCCGTGGGGCATCTTCAGTTCAATTATAATGCTGCTGCCGTCTGCTTTGTTAAGCTGTTTCACGGGAGCCGTATTGTAATCGTGCGTTACGTATTTTTCATGCTGCCAGCCGTCGGTTGTCAGGTACTGGTGAAAATAGCCCTGTGAATACAGAAGGCCAACCGCAATAAAAGGAAGTCCAAGGTCAGAAGCGGATTTTAAATGGTCGCCCGCAAGGACGCCAAGGCCGCCGGAATAAATAGGCAGGCATTCCGCAAGCCCGAATTCAGCGCTGAAATACGCTATCTGATAATCTTTTGGCAGATTGTTCTTTATTTTGTCGTACCAGCAGGGCCTGGACATGTACTGATTGCGTTTTTTAAGGACGTTTTCGATGCGGAAGATAAAACCTTCATCATTTGCAATTGTCTCAAGTTTTTCCTGCTGCACCCTGTAAAGCAGCTTAACCGGGTTGTGTGATGTCTGTGACCATAAGTCCGGGTCAATGTCCCTGAAAAGGGCAAACGCTTCTGAATCCCACGCCCACCATACGTTGTAAGCAAGGTCCAGAAGCGGTTTAAGCTTCTCCGGCAGATTTGGTAACACATTAAAATCCATAAGTTTCATCTATATTTCCTCCTGTAAGTTGTAAAAAATTTAAGTTATTTTAGCATAAAAACTAACCTGCATAAAGCCAAATATTGAGATATTTTGTTATATTCTGCCGCACGGGGAAAAAGGTGTTCTTTTCATCTGTTAATTTAACAGTGTATTGTTATATAATAGGAAAGCATTTTATGGTAATTGGCGGGGCTAAAAATAACCGGAACTTATTTTGGGCGGATTCTGTCCGATTAAATGAGGGATAAATGGAAGAACTGAACGAACAGGAAATAAAAAAGGCGGTTCGCGGAGACAGGCAGGCTTTTGACAGGGTAATTACAGCGTATAAAAGGACGGTTGCGTCTGTCTGCCTGAAGTATATGAGAAACAATGAAGAAGCGTGCGACATGGCGCAGGAAGTCTTCTGCAAAGCGTATGAGAAAATTGGCTCTTTTAAATTTGACTCCAAACTGTCCACCTGGCTTTACAGGGTGGCGGTGAACATGTGCATAAACCGGCTGGATACGTTAAAACGCAGAAAATATTATGAAACCGACTCCATAAGCGGGGACGAAAGCCGCGATAAAGACCCGGTGGATGTGGCGGATGTCCGCGAAGGGCAGGATGTACTGGCAGAAAAGAAGCAGCTGCGCGAATGCGTGATGGAAGCCATGGAAGGTTTTGAACCCGCGGAAAGAAGCGTGGTTATACTTAGGGACTTAGAAGGAATGGAATATGATGAAATAAGTAAAGTTCTTAAAATTCCGCTGGGAAGCGTAAAGTCAAAGCTTTCAAGGGCAAGGGAAAAACTGAAACAAAAACTGGCAAGAAAGTTAGGTGAACGAAATGAGCTGTAAAAAGGTAAACGGATTGATTAACAGCTTAATAGAAGGCAATATAAGCGCTGCTGAAGAGGGTGAAGTAAAAACGCACGTCAAAACATGTAAAAAATGTGCTTTGGAATATAAAGCGGTGCTTGCGCTTAAAAGCGTGTTTTCTGATATGAAAGAAGAGCCAAAACTGCCCGCTGATTTTAATTTAAAGGTTTGGGATAAAATCGGGGAGCAGTCTCCGTCTGTAATTGACAGGGTTATAAAGTATATAAAACGGCCTGTTTTTGCCGTGCCGGCAGCGGCATTTGCGGCTGCTGTGATATTCGGGTTATTTGTAATGAATCCGGGTATTGTTGAGGATAAAAAAGTTGAATTCGCATCGGGAGAACCTGCGGTTAAAATCACGGAAAAACAGCAGACTAAAAAGACAAAAAAAGCCGTTACATATGTCACACAGAAAAAATCTGAAGGCGAAACGCGTATTGTGTCGGCAGAGCCGGTTAAGGAAGATATAAAAAAGGAAGAGCCAAAAGACATTCCGCAGGTAAATCAGTTTGTGGATGAAAAACTCCCAATCGCATTAAAAGGCAGTAATGAAATATCTGACGCGCCGGTTGTTGCCGCCGCTTCTGATAAAAAAATAGTTGTAACCCCCACGCCTGCTGAAATAGAAGTCAGGAATAATGTAATTAACGCTGTCAAGGGAGAGAAGTTTGTTATAAAATACAGGCTGGATGATTTGGGGCAGGTGGAAATAAGGATATACGACAGGACAGGGCAGCCGGTGGTGCATTTTTACGAAAAAAAACCCGCGGGCGCTTATGAATTTACATGGGACGGAAAAGATGATGGCGGGCGCGCGGCAGCTTCGGGGATTTACACAGTTTACATAAAGACGCCGCTGGCGGAAAAAAAGATAAAAGCGGCTGTCATAAGATAATAAAGTATTCAATTAAAAACAAAGAGGGATAAATGGCGGGGATAAGGCGCTTATCATGCGTTTTTTTGTGTTTGTTTTTAAGCGTGTCGTTATTTGCCGCCGGCGGCGTGGGTCCGGATTTTTTAAGGATATCGCCTCCTGCCAAAGCCGCTTCTTTCAGCGGCGCTTACTGCGCCGTACCGCATGACATCAATTCGCTTCTGTTTAATCCCGCGGGCATCGCGGATTTAAAACTTATGGAAATCACGCTTTCTCACTTTGCCTCGTTTGCCGATACCAATTATGAATACGGCGCGCTTGTAATCCCGCTTCAAAACGGTGCGGTTACTTCAGTAGGGGTTTTTCTTGATTATACCTTTGATTTTGTTGAAATAGATGAATTTGGGGATGAATGCGGCAATGTGGAAAATTATGACGTGATGGGTTTAATTTCATACGCTCAGCCCGTTTTTGCGGGCATATACGCGGGCGCAACCTTTAAATTCTTTTACAGCAAACTGTACATTTACGACAAGATAGGGTTTGCGGTGGACGCGGGGGCAATGGTAAAAATAGGGTCCAACCCGGACACTTACGGCGGGATAGCCGTGCAGAACATCGGCTGGCAGCAGGCGTATATTAAAATAGCGGATACAATGCCGATAAACATAAAAGCCGGTGTCAGCACTTCATATGATATATCGCAGGAATTAAACATAAGGGCTTCGGTTGACGTGAACCGGCTGTGGATAAAAGATGAACTTCCCACGCTTGATTTGGGTGCGGAATGCACAATGTTTAAGATACTGTGTGCCAGGGCAGGGTACGGCTTCAGGCATGATTCCGCTAATTTAAGTATAGGAATAGGGGTGCTTTTAGAAAAAGTAAAATTTGCCTACGCGTATCAGCCCTTTGATACGCTTGGCGCCACCCACAGGATAAGCCTGGATATGCTGCTGGAATAATTGGAACTAATTTAAGCTGTATTCTGTCATATAGGCAAGGGTAATAATAAAGCAATAACGGAGGAAATAAAATGAAGATAAAAAAAGCACTGATATTAATTCTTGCGGCGTTCATAATGCTGGCCGCAAATATTTTCGCGGAACCAAAAATAAATTCTGTGACCATGAACCCTGCAAATCCTTTTTTTGGTGATACAGTAACAGTCACAATAGATTACTGTTCGGAACTTTATGATGACTGCCAGATGGCGCTTGCAATAAGCAGTAAGCCGGAAAAAGTTAATGCTTCGTTGTCCGGGCAAGGGCAGATATTTGTGATAAGTGAAAAGGGAGTTGATGTCGCAACCGCAAGGCCGGCTGCCGCGCCGGGCGGAGATATAGATTACCTTGCAAACACGCCAAACGGATGGATGGCGTCGACGCCCTGTATGGATTGCATGAATGAAGGAGGGCAGAGTTACGTAAAAGAATTTGTAATACATATTCCCGATAAAGGCATGTATCCGGAATGTAATGTTTCAGAGATGTATCTTCATCTGGTGATGAAAAATTTTGCTTTAAGAGAATCTGACTGGGATATTGCGGCTGATTGTTCGTCAGAATCCCTTACCTGGACGCCGGCTGTGCCTCCTCCTGATATGAATATAACGATGAAAAGCGAAGGGATACTTCGTAAAGCCGGGGATTTGGTGATGTTCAACGCGGATTATTCATATACAAACGGAGCATTAAGTGCTGCGATACCGCTTCCGGGCGTCGGAAATTTAGAACTTGTAAGTTACGGCCCTGTTTCAATAACCGGCGGCAGCGTAAACGCGCCGGCAATAGGGGTAACATCAGGGACAATCACATGGCAGTTTTCTGATATTACGGGGACAATCGACAAAAAAGAAGGTAAAGTCTGGGTTGTGATGAAAATGACAGCTGATGCTCCTGTGGGCATTAACTATTCGTGTGCTGTAACCGGTTCAATGGCAGGAATTTCGGATGAAATGTCATCAACATCAGTAATGGTTAATCCAATAGAAGAGAGAACTTTAACGGTTTCGACAAATCCTGCAAATGTCTACAACGGGGAGATGCTGACGTATACTATTAATTATGACCTAAGCGGAGGTATTGAACTTGGAGCGATAAGGACTTTTGAAGATACCCCTTTGGGAACTTATACAGCAACACCCCCTACAGGGTGGTCTTTTATGCCATATAATGGCACAAATGGAACATGGTATGTGGAAGATGCATGTAATACAGGCAACAGGGTGATAAGGGGTGACGCGCTGAATACACAATATCCCATGCTGCTTATAGATGACAATAATAATTACTGTGACTCCATTATATATTCTGATTTTAAAATTGGCTTTGGTACAGCCGAATATATGGGTTCGGATGCGATGATAATGATAAGGCATAACGGAATAAACGGCATAGGGTCAAAGTCATATGCTTTGCTGGTGTCTGTTGATACCGCGCCTGCGGGTATGCTGCAATTTCAAAGATGCGAAGAATCCTGCTCGTGGCCTGCTTATACAAATGCCGTGGATATAACAATCAATAAATGGTATACCGCCAAAATATCAGCCGCGAAAGACGGTTCATTAAGCGCAAAGGTCTGGCCAAAAGGCGAACCCGAACCGGTTGGATGGTCGCTTACATGGACAGACCCGTCGCCGATGGAATGCGATAGTTTATGGAAACCCGGTATTGGGGAACAAAGCGGCGACAGCGGAGATACGCAGGATTCGTATGATAATTTTGTAGCTTATGGAAAAACAGCTATGACAAGCGGGGCTATATGGGACACGCTGCCTTCTCAGTTTGACCTGGTATCAGCATCAGCCGGATATAGTGTTGATGTAACAGGCCCGGTTGTAATATCGTGGGATATGACAGGCGCTGATTCGGCAGGAAATAAAGAAATTGTTGTAAGGGCAATTTCTACGCCATGTGAAATGATGGTTTCTAATACTGTAAACTATACATATACCGGTGTAACCGGCGGAGCGTTTACAATAAATGACACGTATTTTTATTGCACAACCAAAGAACCTTCCGCAACATCCACAATAACTATCACACCGTCTGTTGTGCTGACACAAACATCCACAATGACGGCAACCCGTACGATAACAATTAATCCTTCTGCTGTGCTGACAATGACTCCGACAAAAACTTCAACACAAACTGCCACTTCTACGGTTACGCATAACCTGTCAGCTTCATATACAGCCACAAAAACTCCGTCACCCACGGTGACAATAACAGCATCGGTAGACCTTAGCGCTACATCAACGCTTACCCCTGTATCAACTGTGCCTGCTGACAGTTTTCCCGGTGATGATATTATAATTAATCCGCTTCCGGGGGATAATGGTGGAAAAGGTTCGTGTGTTGACAATAACGGCAATTTAATTGTTATCGCGTTGGAATGGGACGATAACTGCACCTGTTATGTTACGGTTCTTTACAGGTATTTACCCGATGGGTCAATAGACACGTCGTTTGGCAATAATGGCAGGATGGTATGCCCCGGCCCTTCAACGAAATATGTATGGGGTGATTCCATAACGGTCAAATGCGACAGCAGCGGGAATATAATTGTGGCAGGTACTGTTGACCCATGCGGCGGAACATGTTCGTATGGAATAATTTACAGGTTCCTGCCTGACGGCACGCCGGATACAAGTTTTAACGCGGGCCAGTGTTTCAGGACGTACGGAAGCGGCAATGATTATTTCTATGATTTTGATATAGATTCAAACGGAAGATACGTATGCGTGGGCAAGTCCTGGAACGGCACCGACTATGACGCGTGCGTAACAAGGATAAATCCCGACTCCAATCCTGATACCACATTCGGCCCATTAGGATGCAGAAAAATTCATAATCAGGCGGGCGGCAACGGCAATGACTGCGCGCTTACAATAAAGTGCATTGGCACAGAAATACTTGTATCAGGGTGGAGCGATTCCAATGACCCGGGCTGCACAGGCACCTGCAGGGCGATGTGTATGTGGAAGTTTTTAAATGACGGAAGTTTGGATTCCACTTTCGGCACAGGCGGCTGTACTTCATATATCAACACGGCTTTAAATCATAAAAACTGCGTGCCAAAATCCATGATAATTACCGTTGGCGGTAAAATAGTTATAAGCGGCTATGTGGATGACGGTAGCGGCTGTACTTTAACGTGCCGTTCTTCAATCACAATAGTATTAAATGCAGACGGTACTTTTGACACCGGTTTTGATTCGGACGGCATATTAACAGCCGGTCCGGGAGAAGAAATAAGAAGCATAATAGAAGTAGACGGCAAACTTGTGATACTTTATGTAAGGCATAATGGCAGCGATACAGACTGCGTTGTAAGGCGTTATGATATGTACGGCACAATTGACACTACATTCGGCACAGCAGGGGAATGGGTTTATGACTCCGGCTATGATGATGAATGTTACTCTATATTACGCCTGACTATCTGCAGGTTACTGGTTACGGGTCATACAGCATCACTTACTACAGGTTATGACCAGGTTATCTGGAACATAGAAGACATGTGTCCGCCGCACACGCCCACGTCTACTATTACACTTACGGCTGTATTGTCGCCAACACTGACAATGACGCCCACTATAACAGTTTCTCCCACTTCTACTATAACAAAGACCGCAACTACAACCATAACTGCAACCGCTTCTTCAACGCGCACTGTTACTTGCACCGCTACACAGACTTCTACTGTTACTTTAACAATAACCCCGACATTTACCCCCACAATGACTATTACCGCACAGCCAACGTTAACATCAACGCCGCTTCCGTGCGACGGGGTGACACCGCCGTCGTTTACGGTAAAAATGATTTTCAACCCCGAGCATACTGACAATATATATTTTGAAATTACTTCAAATGTGCTTCTTGTAAATCCGCCGTCAATTGATGTCTACCCGCACGGCGGCACGGAAAATAAAGATGTGCTTTCTTTTGTAAGTACACTTGTGCCGGGACAGGACAGGGTCTACCGTGTGCTTTATCCAAAGCAGACCGGATTTGGCGACATAGACAGGATTGTGGTAAAAGGGCAGGATATCTGCGGCGTATGGGGTACAAGCAGCGGAAAATTTGACAAGGAAGTTATATCTGAAAAAGATATTAAGATATTCAACAACGTGATAGAACCGGATAAAGGCGAACGGGTGACAATAATGTTTAATGTGTATTCCGGTGATAATGTGAAAGTTAAAGTTTACACAAGAACCGGCGTGCTTGTAGCAACACTTTTTGACGGGGTCATAACACAGGTTGGAACAAAAGAACTTTATTGGGAAGGCAAAAATGACAACGGCAACATAATAAACAGCGGCACATATTTAATAACCGTAGAAACCTCACATTACAAAGCAACTGAAAAAGTAGCGGTGGTTAGGTAAACGGAAGTAGATGCTTAGAGGCTTGGATGCTTAGATGCTTGGAAACATTGGTAGACGCGGGTCTTTAGCCCGCGGCAGTTGCTGTTTTCGCTTGTATCCGGTTTTGACCAAGCATCTAAGCATCCAAGCGTCATGCTTTTCCGAGCATCCAAGCATCTGATTACTTCGATATCTTCATCACATCCACAAATCCCCGTGAGCCGTCTTTCATTTCAATAAGCGCGGAAACGTTTGATGTGCTTAATACCTTTACTTCATCGCCGGGGTTTAAAGTCCTGAATGGCGCGGCGCCTGTCAAAGCCGGGGACAGCCATACGTCAACTGTTTTGTCGGAAATTATTACAGCTTGTTTTCCCGCAGGCGCGTCATCTTTTTTTACAGCGCCGCCTGAAGCGCATCCAGCCATTAAACTTCCGCAAAGTATCAATAAAACCATTATTTTTTTCATAGTATTACCTCCTGTTTTTTTATGATTCTATAGGCGCGCGGGTGAAATGTAAACAGATATTTTAAGGTTTTGTAGGGACGGCGCTCCCGCGCTGTCCGTGTGGTGTTACTTGTTTTGTTGTATCCGGAATGTTATTGATTTATAATATTAAGGAAGTCGTATGAAAGTGGGTATTTCCATAACATTCACGCTTTTCGAGTAGTTTTATATGATGTGTTGTATTGGGAGGCAAGTTAATTATGTGGCATTTAGAGGAGGGTTAACAAGTTGAAGCCGACGATAAAAAAAGACGTGCATAATAAAAACTCCAAGATTGAATCCACTAATAATTTGATAAAAGACAGATTGCTGCTTATATTAACGGCATTATTAATATCATTGTTTTTGATATCTTCAATTTTTCTTCAACTTGCAACAAATTTACCTTGGTTTAATTACGTTGCGGTTATACTTGGCGGAAGTATTTTTACATATTACAGTTATTATTCGGTAAAAGATTATTATTCGAAAAATATAAAAAATATTTTTCTTAATTTATTTGTTTCAATTAATGGTTTGATTTTAGCTGTTTACTTATTTCTGGTGGTTTTTGATAAAGTTAATTTTGGTTTTGGCAACTTTGTTCATGGATTGATTATGGTTGCAGAAATATTTATTTTTAGTTTGATAGTCGGTTATTTTGTTTATAAAAAATAGTTGATTTGATGTTTGCTTTTCTTCCGTCCCTCGTTTCTTCCGCTCTTTCCCCTTGATTCCACACCATTTCGGTGATAATATAAAATTCATACCGGGATTAAATTAATCTTGACATTATCGTTAAAGAAATATATAATTATCACAAGAATGGTGATAAACTAGCAGGAGGCAGGAATGAATGTATCAACAAAAGGCAGGTACGCTTTAAGGGCTTTGACCCATCTTGCGGAGTCCTACTTAAAGAATGGCAACAAGCCTGTCTCCATAAAACACATATCAGAAAGGGAAGATATATCCAACAGGTACCTTGAAAACATATTTGTCACACTTCGCAAAGCTTCCATTATTACAAGTGTAAAGGGAGAAAAAGGCGGGTTTATGCTTGCAAGGGCGCCCAAAGATATTTCGGTTTATGATGTGCTGGAAGCGGTTGAAAAAGGCGTGTCGCCTTCCAAATGCGTAATTAATATAAAAGCCTGTAACAACGCGCCAAAGTGCGGCATAAGAAAAGTATGGGTGGGGCTGGATAAAGTAATAAGCACTTATTTAAAACAGACTAAATTGTCTGAAGTGGCGGAAAACCACACTCCGCAGAAATAATAAAGGAGATATAACATGAAAATTCATTATCTGGACAATAACGCGACAACAAGAATGGACGATGAAGTTTTAAAGGCAATGATGCCTTATATGACTGAAAATTACGCCAATGCTTCAGGTGTTTATTCCTTTGGGCAGGACGCAAGAAAAGCCGTGGAAGAATCACGCGCGGTTGTAGCGCGGTTTTTTAACGCCGCTGACAGCAGGGAAATAATATTCACCTCCGGCGGTACGGAATCTGATAACATAGCCGTGCGCGGCGCCGCTTTGGCTAATTCATCCAAGGGAAAACATATAATCACAAGCGCCATTGAACATCATGCCGTATTAAATGTCTGCAAGGCGCTTGAAAAAGAGGGTTATGAAGTCACTTACCTTCCCGTGGACAAATACGGTGTTATAAATCCGGATGATGTAAAAAAAGCCATAAGGCCGGATACAATTCTTATCTCCATAATGGCGGTAAATAATGAAACCGGTACAATTGAACCCATATCGGAAATAGGCGCAATTGCAAGGGAGCATAATATTATATTTCACACCGACGCGGTTCAGGCTGCGGGCAAATACCCGTTGGATGTAAAAGCAATGAACGCTGATCTGGTTTCTATATCAGCCCATAAATTTCATGGCCCAAAAGGTATCGGCGCGCTGTACATAAGAAAAGGAGTAAAGGTTTCCCCTATAATGCAGGGAGGACACCACGAAAACAGAAAAAGGCCGGGCACTGAAAATGTTCCGGGAATTGTGGGCCTTGCCAAAGCGTGCGAGCTGGCCATGGAGAGTTTTAAAAATCCTGAAGCGCATGAAAAAATAAAACAGCTGCGCGATAAACTGCAGGCGGGTATATTTGAAGAAATTCCCGAAGTTATATTAAACGGACATCCTGAACACAGGGCGGAAAACACGCTTAATGTCAGCGTAGAATTTATAGAAGGCGAAGGAATGCTTATACAGATGGACTTTGAAGGCATATGCGCGTCATCGGGTTCCGCCTGTACGTCAGGTTCCCTTGACCCTTCGCACGTGCTTTTGGCAATGGGGCTTGACCACGGCACCGCGCACGGAAGCATACGTTTCAGCTTAAGCAAATATACCACGCAGGAAGATATAGACGAGGTGCTTTCAGTGCTTCCGCCGGCGGTTGAAAAGTTAAGAAATATGTCGCCATTCTGGAAAAACAGGGATAAAGCATAAAAAATATAAATATGGAAAGGGAGAATTAAAAATGGAAAAAAATGAAATGATTGCAAAAATTAAGGAACTTAAAGCAAAAAAAGGCGGGCTTATCGTCGCGCATAACTACCAGATACCGGATATTCAGGATATTGCTGATTTTACCGGTGATTCACTGGAACTGGCGCGCAAGACAGCGGCTGCGCCGGAACAGTTAATTGTATTCTGCGGCGTAAAGTTCATGGCGGAAACCGCAAAAATTCTTTCTCCCAAGAAGAAAGTATTAATCCCCAGAATGGACGCGGGATGCCCGCTGGCTGATACGATTACGGTTGAAGAGGTAAAAGAGTACAGAAAGAAATATCCCGATGCCGCTCTTGCCGGGTATGTTAACACAAACGCCGAAGTAAAAGTGCTTCTTGACGTGTGCGTAACATCGGCAAACGCTATAGATGTGGTTAAAAAACTTCCCCAAAAACAGGTTGTATTTCTTCCTGATAAAAATCTTGGATACTGGGTGAAAAAACATACTCCCGAAAAAGAGCTTATTATCCATCAGGGCGGATGCATTGTGCACCATCAGTTCACAAAAGAAGATGTAATAAAGTCGCGCGAAGCGCATCCCGGCGCCAAAATACTGGTGCATCCCGAATGCGAACCCGAAGTGGTGGATGCGGCTGATGTGGTGGGGTCAACATCCGGCATGATTAAGTATGTAAGGGAAAGCCCGGACAAGCAGTTTATAATAGGTACGGAAGAAGGGCATATACACAGGCTGAAAAAAGAAAGGCCTGACGCGGAATTTTTCTCGCTGGGCTCCGCGAAAGTATGCGTGAATATGAAAAAAACCAGATTGTCCGACCTGCTTGCGTGCCTGGAAGAGGAAAAGACAGAAGTTATTCTTGATGAAGATACAATAAAAAACGCGATACGCCCCATAGAAAAAATGGTGGAACTGTAATAAAAAAGAGGTGAGCCATGAAATACTCCGAAAAAGTAATGGAAAGGTTTAAGAATTTAAAGAACATGGGAAGGATAGATAACGCGGACGGAATCGGCAAAGTGGGCAACGCCAAGTGCGGCGATGTGATGTGGATATACATAAAGGTGGATGACGGCATAATTACAGACTGTAAGTTTGAAACTTTTGGTTGTGTGGCTGCTATAGCCACATCTTCGCAGGCTACGGATTTAATCAAAGGAATGCCGGTTGAAAAAGCGCTGGAAGTTACAAATAAAAGTATAGTGGAGCTTTTAGACGGCCTTCCGCCGGAAAAACTGCACTGCTCTGTACTTGCCGAAGACGGTATTAAAAGGGCTATAGAAGATTACAACAGAAGAAAACAGGGCCTGCCCCCGCTTCCGGAAAAAGAAGATGACGGCCACGACCACGGCCATGAAGGCGAAGAAGAGTAAAAAGTGAAAATAATAATAGGAATGAGCGGCGGCGCGGATTCCACGGCCGCCGCGTGGCTTTTAAAACAAAAAGGCCATGAACTGACCGCAATAACCCTTTCTTTATGGGATGAAGCCTCCCGCTGCTGCAACATTGAAGACATCATGGACGCCAAAGCCGCGTGCGCGAAACTGGGTATAAGGCATTACACGCTTAACCTGAAAAAAGAATTCAGGGAAAAAGTGGTGGAGCCGTTTATTGATTCTTATCTTTCGGGGGAAACTCCCAATCCGTGCGTGCTGTGCAATGAGGAAATAAAATTTGCGGCGCTTATTAAAAAAATGAAAGAACTCTCGTATGATAAAGTTGCGACCGGGCATTACGCAAGGATAGGAAAAAAATCCGGACAATTTGCGCTTAAAGCAGGGAAAGATAAAAGCAAGACGCAGGAATATTTTCTGGCGCGCCTGAAAAAAGAGGAACTTAAAGACATAATATTTCCCCTTGGGAACATGGAAAAAAAAGAGATAAAAGAGATAGTAAAAAAGCAGGGGCTGTTAAAGGAAAAACAGGAAAGCCAGGAAGTGTGTTTTTTGCAGGGAAATGAAACGCCATATGATTTCATAAAAAGGCAGCGCGGATACAGCGGGGAGCCGGGCGGGCTTTATGACGGGGATAATAAAAAGCTTAAAGTATTAGACACCCCGTATTTTAATTACACAATAGGGCAGCGCAAGGGGCTTAATTACAGCGCGGGGCACCCTGTATATGTGACAAAAATTGACGCGAAAGAAAAAAAGGTATTTATCGGCGATAAAGAAGAGGTTTTCTCTTCCGTATTTGATATTGATTCGCTTAATCTGCTTTATGATGACGGTAAAAAAGATTTTGCCGCGAAAGTCAAGATACGGTACCTGCACAAAGCAGCTGCCGCGAAAGTTAAAATAACGGGCAAAACAGCAGAGATTGCTTTTTTAAAACCGCAGTTTGCGGTGACGCCTGGGCAGCTTGCTGTTATTTACGCCGGAAACACGGTTATCGCAAGCGGGTTTATTGGAGCCATTCGCGGTTAAAGGTAATGAATTTAAAGAGAAGTGTTGAAGGCGTTTTTTTATGTGCTATAATTAGTGGCAGATAAAACTATCACAAAAAGGTGATTTAAATGCCGGCAAAAAAGAAGAAGGTATCATACGGGGTAAGCGGAAAAGCGGATAAGGATATACTTCAGAAAATACTTAAGATAACCGAAGACATACATAATATAAGCGATATTGACATACTTCTTGATAAAATTCTTTTTGAAGTCAGAAAATTCACAAACGCCGAAGCAGGAACAATTTTTCTTACTGAAGGAAATAATTTAAGAATCAGTTATACGCAGAATGAAATCCTTTTCGGGAAAAGCATTTCTAACCGGTATAAATATCTTAATCATGAAATACCAATCAATGAAACATCAATGGCGGGTTTTGCCGCTTTTAACGGGCAGATGCTTGTGGTGGATGACGCGTATAAAATAAGTTCAAAGGAAAAGTATACTTTTAATAAGGATTTTGATATCTCTTCGGGGTACAAAACGCAGTCGGTTCTTAATATGCCGCTTAAAACCGCAAGAAACAGGGTTATAGGCGTAATGCAGATAATCAACGCCAAAAATGAAAGGGGTAAAGTGGTTCCTTTCTCGGATAAGGATGAATTGTATGTGTCATATTTTGCCAACGACGCGGCAATTGCCATTGAAAAAGCGATAAGTACAAGGCAGATGGTTTTAAGAATGTTAAGGATGGTGGAATTCCGCGACCCTAAGGAAACAGGCGGGCATGTAAACAGAATGGGAGCGTATTCCGTTGAAATATATCACCAGTGGGCAAAGGACAGGGGTTTCCCCCCGGAACTTATCAGGCGCTTTAAGGATAAGTTAAGAATAGCCGCCATGCTGCATGATGCCGGAAAGATTGCCATACCGGACAGTATTTTAAAAAAACCGGCAAAACTTGAACCTGAAGAGTTTTCCACGATGAAAATGCATACCATATTCGGTTACCGGCTGTTTGAATCAAAGGATTCGGAAATTGACGCAATGGCCGCGGAAATAGCCCTTGCGCACCATGAAAAATGGGACGGCACAGGATATCCGGGCAGGGTTACAGATGTCATGAACCTGAAAAAACTTGATTCAGCGCCGGGCAAGACAGACCTTGAAATTCCGGTTACAGGCAGGATAGTGGCGGTGGCGGATGTGTATGACGCGCTGGTATCAAAAAGAATTTACAAAGAACCCTGGGACGAAACAAGGGTAATTGAATACATAAAAGACAATTCAGGAAAACATTTTGACCCGGAAGTGGTGGACGCATTTTTAAATGTGTACGATGTAATTGCCGCCATAAGGGATAAATATACGGAAAATAAAGAGCAGGAAGAACAGGCGCCAAATCCCGATTCGGTAAAATAAATAATTCGGTATTGCAAATGAAACATAAAGTTGTATAATAAAAATACGGGGCAGGCGCTTTTTTCCCAAATACCCCCCTCCCAAACCCCCTAAGTGCCTGCTCCTACTAAATTTTGTTCTAAAAACAGATTCTATAGAGAATAAAGCATTAAGGCAGGGGTGGCCGGTAATAAGCCGGTCTGAGATTATACCCTATGAACCTGACGCGGATAATGCCGCCGCAGGGAGCTTATAAATTTAAAAGCCCCTGCAAAACAGGGGCTTTTTTGTTTTTAAAGGTTGCTTTTTGTAATTTTCAATTGTATTTGTTGTTTAATGTAGAGACGCAACATGTTGCGTCTTGCTTTAATGTTGTGTTTTTGTGATTCAGCCCGGTTGATTTTGATGTTATGTTTTAAAATCTAAACAACGCACCCTAAAAGGGTGCGGCTGCCAGGGCAAAAAAGTATATAAAAGGATATTAATGGACACACGTTACGACAGGAACGTAAGGATAAAAGAGATAGGTGTTGAAGGGCAGAATAAACTTATGTCCTCCTCCGTGCTTGTAATAGGCGCGGGCGGCCTTGGTTCTCCGGTTATTTATTATCTTGCTGCCGCAGGCACGGGTACAATTGCTATCGCTGACGGGGATAAAGTGGAAGAAATAAATCTAAACAGACAGATACTTCATTTTGAAGCTGACCTTGGGCGGCTTAAAACAGAATCTGCCGCTGATAAAGTAAAAAAACTAAATTCCGGTGTTAAAGTTATCTGCCATCTGCAGATGATAACCGCGCAAAACGCCGCTGATATAATATCACAGTATGATTTTATAATAGACGCGGTGGATAATTTTGCGGTCAAGTACCTTATTAATGACACGTGCGTGAAGTTAAAAAAACCGTTCTGTCACGGCGGCGCGCTTGCATGGGGCGGACAGATAATGACATACGTGCCGGGGCAGGCGTGTTTAAGGTGTTTTATACCGGATGTTCCAAAGGGCGAAGACGCGCACACATCAATAAACGACGGCATATTGGGCGCGGCAGCCGGCAATATAGGGACGCTTCAGGCAATGGAAGCGGTTAAATATCTGACAGGTAATAATGAACTTCTAACAGGGCGTATGCTGTTTTTTGACGGTTTAAAAACACAATACAGGGTTTTAAATATTACAAAAAAACAGGGATGTTCCGCCTGCGGCGGATAAAAAGGAGTTAACATGGATGATATTTTAAAAATAGCGGACAGGGAATTTAAAAGCAGGTTTATGATAGGTACGGGAAAATTCCCGTCGGACGAAATTATGAACAGGTGCCTTGAAGCGTCAGAAGCGGAAATTATAACCGTGGCTGTGCGCCGCGTGGACCTTGAAAACCCCAACGCGGATATTATGTCCGCGCTTGATCCTAAAAAAATATTCATTCTCCCTAACACATCCGGCGCGCAGAACGCGGATGAAGCCGTAAGGACGGCAATGCTGGCGCGCGGAATGGGGCTGTCAAACTGGATAAAACTTGAAGTGACGCCCGACCCAAAATATCTGTGGCCGGACGGCGATGAAACCCTTAAAGCCGCGAAAATTCTTGTAAAGGAAGGTTTTGTGGTGCTTCCATATATAGGGCCTGATCCTGTGCTTGCAAAAAAACTGGAAGACGCGGGCACTGCCACTGTTATGCCTCTTGCGTCGCCTATAGGTACCAATAAGGGAATGAAATCTGTTGATACAATAAAGATTATTATTGAACAGGCGGGAATACCGGTTGTCATAGATGCGGGCATAGGTTCGCCTTCGGACGCGGCGCTTGCAATGGAACTTGGCGCGGACGCGGTTATGATAAATACCGCTATATCAGCGTCGCCTGAACCGGTAAAAATGGCAGAAGCGTTTAAACTTGCGTCGCGCGCGGGCAGGTTTGCTTATCTTGCAGGCATGGCTGAAAAACGGGATACCGCAAGGCCTTCATCTCCCACGAAATGGCTGGTTAAATAAATGTTTTATGAAGAGTTTTTAAAAATAAACAAAGAATTGATAAAAAAAGCGGTAAATTCCGGCGATAAAACGCGCGTTGAAACAGCGGTAAAGAAAGAAAGCGTGTCGTATGAAGATTTCCTTGCGCTGCTTTCCCCTGCAGCGGCTTCATTGCTTGACAGCATGGCAATAAGGTCAAGGGAGATGACGCAGAAACACTTCGGGAAAAATATTAACATGTATATCCCGCTTTATATTTCCAATGAATGTTCCAATGAATGCGCTTATTGCGGTTTCAACAGGAAAAATAAAATAAACAGAAAGACTTTAAGTGAAGAAGAGGTGAAAGCCGAACTTGAAGGGATAAAGTCCCTTGGATATAACAGTATTCTTCTGCTGACCGGCGAAGCGCCAGATAAAGCCGGGCTTGATTACGTAGCGCGGTGCGTCGCGCTTGCAAGAAAGTATTTTACACAGGTATCGCTTGAAATTTACCCTATGGATACGGACGGATATAAAAAACTTGTGGATAACGGCGCGACAGGGCTTACGGTGTATCAGGAAACTTATGACCCTGAAACATATAAAAAAGTACACCTGTCCGGGCAGAAGAAAAATTTTGAATGGCGCATTAATACTCCTGACCGCGCGGCGCAGGCGGGGTTTCGTAAAATCGGCATAGGCGCGCTTTTAGGGCTTTATGACTGGCGCACGGAAGCGGCGTATGTGGGCGCGCACGCGGCATATATAATGAAAAAATACTGGAAAACAGAAGTATCCGTAAGCTTTCCGCGCATGCGGGGTTCCAGTTCCGGTTTTAAACCAAGTGAGATAATAAGTGATAAAGAACTTGTGCAGATGATATTTGCATTAAGGATATTTACCAAATTTGCCGGCATTACACTTTCCACAAGGGAAGCCGCGGATTTCAGGGACAATATGATAAGCCTTGGCGTAACAAATATGAGCGCAGGTTCAAAAACAAACCCCGGCGGTTATGTGGGAAGCGAATCCGAAGGCCAGTTTGAAATATGCGACGACAGAAGTGTCCGTGAAATTCTTGACGCGATTAAAAGCAGGGGATATTATCCTGTGTTCAAAGACTGGGCTGACACGTTTGGAGGAAATAAATGAAAGCAATAATTAACGGCGCTGAAAAAGAATTTGAAAGCACCATGACAGTATCCGCGCTGCTTGTCTCGCTTGGATTAAAACAGGGCATGACCGTCGTGGAATTAAACGGCGAGATAATTGCAAGGGATAATTTTGAAAGCAGAAACATTAACCACGGCGATAAGGTGGAAATTGTAAGGTTTGTAGGGGGAGGATAGTGGTAGATGCTTGGATGCTTGGAAGGTTGGATGCTTGGAAGGTCGGTTTAGATCTGGTTGGAGCGAGCCTGCGAAGCGGAAATCCCGGCAATGAAGCGAGCTTGCGAGCTGAAGCAGGCGGGATAGACGCGGGTCTTCAGCCCGCGGCAGTTGGTTGTGTTTTTGTAGGGACAGCGCTCCTGCGCTGTCCGGGTATTTGAATTATTTTTTTGTTTTATAATAGTAGAGGCTTAAAATGTTACATATATATGTTTTATTTATGGGATATGGGATAGAAGGTTATGAGATAAACTAATTAAAAGGAGAAACAATGAAAAGCCCCACAGCAAAACTTAACAGCCCGCCTTTTGGCATATATTCCGTTATAACAGAAAAATTCTGTTCCAACGGTTCATCCGTTAAAACGCTTGAAAAGGTTTTAAAGGGCGGCGCGAAGATTGTGCAGTTAAGGGAAAAGGAGTACCATAAAGGCAGAATTCTACAAATGGCCCTTGAATTCAGAAAACTGACAAACAAATATAAAGCCCTGCTTATCATTAATGACCACATAGATATAGCCCTTATATGCAAAGCAGACGGTGTTCACCTTGGGCAGGATGACATCCCATGCAAAGAGGCAAAGAAACTTGCGCCCGGTCTCATAATAGGGGTATCAACGCATAATTTAAAAGAGGCGCTGCAGGCGCAAAAAGACGGCGCGGATTATATAAACATAGGGCCAATATTTGCCACAAAGACAAAAGAAAATTTAATGGCCCCGCTTGGTATTGAAACATTAAAGAAAATCTCCAAAAAAATTAATATTCCGTTTACCGTCATGGGCGGGATTAAAGAACACCACATCCCGCAGCTTGTTAAAGCGGGAGCAAAAAGGATTGCGATGGTAACGGAAATAACGCAGGCCGATAACATCACCACAAAAGTCAAATCTCTGCAGGGGATGATAAAAAGTTGTTAATATATTTATTAAACGTATGATGTCGGAAATATGTGTCTGCTGTATTTATTTATGTAAAATAAATAGGGAGAATAAATGAAGCAAACAAAGAAAGGATTTGTTCTTATGGTTGTTTTTGTTTTGTTTTTACTGCTGAATATTTTTGCGATCATGCATTCTTATAAGATGACCCATTTTACAGACTCTGGTAACAAACCGCCTAAGCCGGAGTCTTTAACGGGTTTAGATAAATTTAAAATATTACTTACAGGTATTGAAGTGCCGAAGCCGCCGAATGAAAGAGTTCCTTTATCAATAAAATACGAAGTTCTTAAGTTTTCCGGGTATAATAATACAGTTCTTGAAGCTTGGCTTTTGAAAGGCTTAAAAAAAGATGAAATTGTACTTATGTTCCATGGTTATGCGGAAAGCAAGACTCAGCTTATCCCGGAAGCTTTAAAGTTTGTTTCTAAGGGTTATAATGTGATGCTTGTGGATTTTTACGGCAGCGGCGGTTCTGCGGGTAATTCAACAAGCGTAGGGTATCATGAAGCGGATGATGTAAAAGCTGCTTATAAAAAGGCGGTGGAACTTGGATATAAAAATATATATTTATTTGCAGTTTCGATGGGAAGTGCGGCATCAATAATGGCAATAAACGTATACGGTATAAAACCTAAATCCATGATAATTGAAAGTCCTTTTGCAGGGCTTTTGGATACAGTAAGGCGCAGATTCGACCTTATGAATATTCCTTCGTGGCCGCTTGCGGAAATATTTGTGTTTTGGGGCAGTGTTGTATCAGGTTACAATGGATTTACTTTTAACCCGGCTGAACTTGCAAAAAATGTTAATGTTCCGGTTCTTATCCTTCATGGAAGTCTGGATAAAAGGGTATCAATCACTCAGGCAGAACTGCTTAATGACAGTTTAAAAGGGAAAAAGAAACTTGTTATATTTTCAAAAGCCGGGCATTTGTCTTTTATGCAGTCGGATGAAGGATTGTGGGATAAAGAGGTTTTTGAGTGGATTGGAAGCAAATAAAAAGATGAATGTTAGTCATACCAAAGACAAGGTGCAGTCTGAGTGTTGCTTTATATGAATCATAAAAACAGGAAGCAATAAATATAAAACTATTTCTAAAACCGGATATTTTTAAAATAATCTTTGTGCTTTGATTTAATAACCGTTATATGTTAGTATTTTAACGTAAAAATAAAAACGTGGAGGAAAAAATGAAAAATTTGACATTCGCAAATCCGGTAAAAATTGTATTTGGCGCGGGGGAAATTAACTCCGTCGGTGCGGAAGCAAAACACCTTGGGAAAAAAGCCGTAATTGTCACCGGTAAAAAATCGGTTAAAACATCCGGGCTTCTTGATGCTGTTCAGAAATCACTTGAAAAAGCAGGCGTTGGATTTGTGGTTTACGCGTATGTGACGCCTAACCCAAAAGTAAATGAAGTGGATGAAGCCGCGGAGCTGGCAATAGCGGAAAACTGCGATATGGTAATAGGGCTTGGCGGCGGGTCGGCTATGGATGCTGCAAAAGGCGTGTGCGTGGCTGCGGCAAATAAAAAAAGCATCTGGGATTTTGTTTATATTCCTGAAAAAGGCGCGGATAAAATAGAAAAAGCGCTTCCGCTTATGCTTATACCCACACTTGCGGCGACAGGGTCAGAAGGCAATCCGGCCGCTGTTTTTTCAAACCCGGAAACAGGGCAGAAACAGGGCTTATATAATCCGGAATTTTTGTATCCAAAAGTTTCTATTGTAGACCCCCTGCTTACAACAACAGTTCCGGCAAAGCAGACAGCCGAAGGCATAATAGATATAATCATGCACGTGCTTGAAGAGTATCTGACAGGCGATGAAAACTGCGCCCTGCAGGACAGGATTACGGAAGGCGTGATGTTAACCTGCGTTGAAAGCGGCACGAAATTAATGAAAGATTTAAAAAATCCTGTATTGCGCGCGGATATCTCATTATCCAGCACGGTCGCGCTTATGGGCGTGCCAAATGCCGGGCGCGCGGGCAACTGGACAGTGCATCCTATTGAACACGCAATATCGGCATTGCATGATGAAATAGCGCACGGCGCCGGAATAGCGGCAATACTGCCGTCGTATCTTCAGTTTCTTGAAAGGTTAAGGCCTGACAGGGTGATTCAATTTGGGCAGCGTGTGTTTGGTATTCCGGAAGACGTTGATGATAAAATGAAAATACCATATACGATAGACCGTTTAAAAGCATTTATGACAGAGATTGGTTTAAAAGACAACCTTAAGGACCTTGGCATACAGCAGGAAGAACTTAAAACAATAGCGGACAAGGTTGTAGAAGTGGCGGGAGTGCCTGCCCCGATAAAAGACAGAAAAGAACTGGAAGAAATTTTAAATAACGCCTTTTAACAGGAGAACGGCCTGAATGTCATATGCGTCAGAAATAAACGCTGTAAAAAAAATATATGTATCACAGAAGAATACAATAGGCCGCGCCCTTGAAAGTTTCAGGAGCAAGTGGAAAAACGGAACATCGCGTGACATAATGCATGAAATGATTTTCTGCATATTCACGCCGCAGTCAAAGGCGGTTAACTGTTGGGCGTGCGTGGAAAAAATACTGGAGAAAAAACTTCTCTTAAACGCCACGCCGGCGCAGCTTCTGCAGCTTAAAGAAATTAACGGCGTCAGGTTCAAGAACAAAAAAGCGGTATATGCCTGCGAAGCAAGGGACAAATTCGTAAAGAACGGGAAGTTTATAATTAAAGAGTTCCTGTCAGAGTTCAAAGACCCGTATGAAATGCGCGAATGGCTTGTGAAAAAAATTAAAGGTTACGGTTATAAGGAAGCCAGCCATTTTTTAAGAAATATCGGTTTCGGCGATGACATTGCCATTTTAGACAGGCACATATTAAGGAACCTTGTCAGGATGGGGGTAATACCCGCGATTCCTGAAAGCCTGACAAACGCGAAGTACCTTGAGACAGAACAGAAGATGAAAAAATTTTCCAAAAAGATAAAAATCCCGATGGACGGCCTTGATTTAACGTTATGGTTCCGTGAAGCAGGGCATGTGTTTAAATAAGGTATTCTTTTGCAAATAAGTTATTGTAGTCGCAGGTTTTAGTCGAGGTACTTTGTTCCATAGATTTTCTTTTCTCGCAGGGGACGTGCTAATTAAGTAAATATAATCTAAATTTTTTAGTGTTTTGTTTGATTTTTGAACTTTAACTATGAGTGATCCGGAAAAAGGGGTATGGTTATCAAAATCCTAAAACTGTTGCTAATCAACTTAAGAACTTAAAACGGCAGATATAAGGATTCCAATAATTGCAAGTAAAACAAATAATATATATAGAATGAAAAGAATATTTACTTTTTCATATATCTTACATGCTGCTAATTTGTTCTCGGCTTTTGAAATCTTTTCTAATTTTTTAAAACGAATAAAGTATATAAAAGATAAAATCAATATAAAGATGTAAGGTCTAGATTGTATTCCAAAAAGGATCATAAAACCAATCATCAAAAAATATAGTATTAAAGAGAATACCAAGACTTCAAAAAAAGATTTTTTTAAAGCTATTGTCTTCTCGTTTTCTTTATCTTTACGGTTCTTTGCCCACAATGATAACAATATTATCAACACAATTAGTTCCGTAACTAATCACCTCGACATTTTGACACTTTAATAGTTAAAACTTTCGGTGCTAATTACCAAAATCATGAATCACTTACTTTTTAAGCTATATAATTGATATTAGCATTTAGAATTGTAAATGGCAAGGTTTGAACAACAGGGTGTCAACAGGGTTATTGTAAACTAAAGAGTGTGAATTAAGAAAGAGGGTTTTCTCGCTGTATAATAGTTGCTTTCCTACCAGGTAAAAAGACCAAAAAAATAAGTAAAGGGCTCAGGTCTTGCTTATAACTTTTATCTTTGACAGCATTTATTTACTTTGAAAAATTAATTTTAAAAAAATCTTGACTTTTTTGATTTTATCAGTATAATTATCACTAAGAAGGTGATACATAAACGGTTCTTTAAAAAGGTACACACTAAAACGATAACAATAAGACGGGGAGCAGGTATCTACGATAATACCCCTCCCAAACCCCTTTATCAGCCTGCTCCCTTCTTAAAAATAAAAAGCCGTGAAAACGGCTTTTTTTAGCGGTCAATATATCACTAAATAAGTGATATATAAGACGAAAGCGTAAATTGCTTATGATATAATTAATACATGTTAAGGAGGGAATAATATGAAAAAGATAAAAGTGGCTTTCTTTGACGCAAAGCCTTATGACATTGTAAATTTTGACCACGTTAATAAGAAATACGGGTACACTATTAAATATCTTCCGCCGCACCTTAATAAAGAGACTGCTTTTATGGCAGGCACGGCTGATGTTGTCTGCGCTTTTGTCAATGACACTATTGACGCCCCCGTAATTGCGGAACTAAAAAAGCAGGGGGTAAAGCTAATTGCCCTAAGGTGCGCCGGTTATAATAATGTGGACTTAAAAGCTTCTTTTAATACCCTTCATGTGGCAAGGGTTCCCGCATATTCGCCAAACGCGGTGGCGGAACACGCGGCCGCCCTTATGATGACCCTTAATAGAAAAGTGCATAAAGCATACTTCAGGACGCGCGACGGCAATTTTTCCATAAACGGGCTTTTAGGATTTGACATGAAGGGAAAAACAGCGGGTGTAATTGGCACCGGTAAAATAGGCAGGGAGATGATTAACATACTTAAAGGGTTCGGCGTTAAGGTGGTTGCCTATGACTCTTTCCCGGATAAAAAGTACGCCGCTGAAAATAAGATAGAGTACGCTTCTCTGGATAAAATTTATAAAGAAGCTGATATTACCACCCTTCACTGCCCTTTAAACAAAGACACCTTTCATATGATAAACACGCAGAGTATCAAAAAGATGAAAAAGGGCGTGATGATAATAAACACCGGCCGCGGAAGCCTTATAGACGCGAAAGCTTTAATCAGCGGATTAAAGAGCGGCAGGATAGGGTACGCGGGGCTTGATGTGTATGAAGAAGAAGATAAGTATTTCTTTGAAGATTTTTCCGGCAGGGTGTTAAGTGATGACGTACTGGCGCGGCTTTTAACTTTCCCCAATGTCATCATCACTTCGCACCAGGCGTTTTTTACAAAAGAAGCGGTTGAAAATATTGCGGATACCACACTTGGCAATATAAAAGAGTATTTTGAGAAACACACCCTGACAAATGAAATATGTTATCAGTGCAATAAAACATGCGTTAAGAAGAAAAATAATATCTGTTTTTGAAAAACAGGAGGCGTATCATGGCTGAAAAATTTAATTTAAACGTGTCTGTTAAATACGGCGAAGGCGCTGTTGTTTCAAAGACTTTAATAGACAAGCAGAGCGGGACCGTAACGCTGTTTGCCTTTGACAAAGGGCAGGGGCTGTCTGAACATACCGCGCCTTTTGACGCGCTGGTAAATGTAACGGAAGGGGAAGCGCAAATAAAGATAGGCGGCAATCAGGTAAATCTTAAAGCGGGGGAATCAATCATAATGCCCGCCGATATTCCGCACTCCCTTAAAGCGGCGGAGAAATTTAAAATGATGCTTGTGATGATAAAAGGATAAAAGCCGGCTTGACACGGGTTAAAACGTCTGATATAGTTTAACAGTTAATAAATTTGTTAACTACTAAACAAACGAAAAAGGCGGTAATGTTATGGAAGAATTGATTAAAGCGCAGTCTGAAATCTGCAAAACTTTTTCAAATCCCAACAGGCTTAAAATTATTAAGCTTCTCTGCGTAAAGGAACAAAGCGCGTCCCAGATTATAAAGCAAACCGGTTTGGGAAAGGCAAACCTTTCGCAGCATATGTCCGTTCTTTCAAATAAAGGCATTGTTTTATCAAGAAAACAGGGGCAGAGCGTTTTTTATTCCATAGCGGATGAAAGAATTCCAAAAGTGTGCATGATGATGGGCGAAATCACCATGTCAACGCTTGAACGCAAAAAAAACATTTATGAAAAAGGCAGAAAAAATATTAACAGGAGGTTAAAACCATGAAAATAGTCATTATCGGAGGGGTTGCCGGAGGAATGTCAACGGCGGCAAGGTTAAGAAGGATGTCTGAAACAGCGGAAATAACAGTATTTGAAAGGGGCGGGTATGTCTCTTTTGCCAACTGCGGGCTTCCTTATTATATAGGCGGAGAAATAACAGAAAGGCAGGATTTACTTGTACAGACGCCTGAATCGTTCAGGGACAGGTTCAATGTAAATGTAAAGATAAATTCGGAAGTATTAAAGGTTGATACAAAGTTAAAAGAAGTAAGGGTAAAAGACCTTAAAACAAACAACGAATATGTTGAAAAATATGACAAACTTGTCCTGTCTCCCGGCGCTGAACCTGTAAAACCGCCTATTCCCGGAATTGACAGCGGGAAAGTTTTTATCCTTCGGAATATGGAAGACACGGATAAAATAAGCAATTATATACGTGATAATAAACCTCAAAAAGCCGTAGTGGTAGGGGGCGGATATATAGGCCTTGAAATGGCGGAAAATCTAAGCCACAGGGGGATGTTTGTTACCATAGTGGAAGCGCTTCCGCAGGTTATGGGGCTTTTGGATTTTGAACTTGCGTCCCAGCTTCACGGGCATATACAGCAAAAAGGAATAGAATTGTACCTTAGCGACGGGGTTAAGTCTTTTAATGAAGGTTCCGGAAAAATAAAAACTGTTTTAAACAGCGGCAAGGAAATAGTATCTGATTTTGTTTTATTTTCTATCGGCGTAAAGCCGGAAGTAAAACTGGCAAAGGAATGCGGGCTTGAACTGGGAGTAAAGGGGATAGCAGTTAATGAATACATGCAGACGTCTGACCCTGATATTTACGCTTTGGGAGACGCGGTGGAAGTTGTAAATCCTATACTTGGTAAAAAAGTATTTATTCCGCTTGCGGGCCCGGCAAACAAACAGGGCAGAATAGTGGCTGATAATATTGTGGAAGGAAATAAATCAAAGTACAGGGGCACTATAGGGACAGGGGTTTTAAAAGTATTTGACATGACTGCGGGCGCCACCGGACTTAACAGCAAACAGCTTGACAGTGAAAAGATAAATTATGAAAGCGTTCTCATACATCCTAACAACCATGCCGGTTATTATCCCGACGGCACGCAGATGTCTTTAAAGATGATGTTTTCGCCTTCTGACGGAAAAATACTGGGCGTTCAGGCGGTCGGGTATGAAGGCGTTGAAAAGCGTATTGATGTGGCCGCTGCTTTTATTCAGAAAGGCGGCACAATAGAAGACCTGTTTAGTTTTGAGCACTGTTACGCCCCTCCTTTTTCCTCGGCCAAAGACCCGCTTAATATGGCGGGTTTTATAGCGGAGAATATTATTAAAGGAAGGGTAAAACAGACAACCTGCGGGGAGCTTGTAAAAAACGGGGATGAATGGTTTATTATTGATGTGCGTGAAAAGGAAGAAATTGACCTTGGCATGATACCCGGGGCAATACATATACCGCTTAATGAAATCCGCAGAAGAATGAATGAAATTCCCAAAGACAGGAAAACCGCGATTTACTGCAGGGTCGGGTTAAGGGGATATCTTGCAGCCAGGATACTGATGCAGAACGGGTATGATAATGTATATAACGTTTCAGGCGGATACATTACATATGCTTTCATAACAGGCAAGCAGTCTAATGAGGGTATATTTGATGAAAAGCAGGAGATGGGAGTTTTAAAACCTCAGGACCGCAGGGAGGATGTTATTGTTTCCTCAAAAGTCATTACCGTCAATGCCTGCGGGCTGCAGTGTCCGGGGCCTATTATGAAACTTAAAACCGAAATAGACGCAATAAGACCGGGTGACAGGCTTGAAATAAAGGCGACAGACCCGGGGTTTTATAATGATGTCGGTTCATGGGCGCGCGCAACGGGCAATAAAATATTTTCCCTTGAATCAAATAAAGGGGTAATAAGCGCTGTTATAGAAAAAGCCGGCGAAAAAACGGAGGTAATAAAAACAATGGCTTCGTCACACGATAAAACAATGATAGTATTTTCAGGCGATATGGATAAAATAATCGCGTCGTTTATTATTGCCAACGGCGCGCTTTCCATGGGGCGCAAAATGACCATGTTCTTTACGTTCTGGGGATTAAACGCCCTTAAAAAGTCAAAGCAGCCCGGCGGGCTTAAAAAGAATCTTATTGAAAAAGCTTTTGGTTTTATGCTGCCGCGCGGAAGCAAAAAACTTTCCCTTTCCAAGATGAATATGGCGGGGATGGGGCCATTGATGATAAGGGGAATAATGAAACACCATAATATAAGCAGCGTGGAAGAACTTATTCAGGCTGCAATTGCAGGGGGCGCTAAAATAGTGGCGTGCCAGATGACTATGGACCTTATGGGGATTAAAAAAGAAGAGCTGATTGACGGCGTGGAAATAGGCGGAGTCGCGTCAATGCTTGAATCATCGGACGGGTCAGACGCCACGCTGTTTATTTAATAAAAATTAAAGCAGTTTATTGTAAAGCCAAAAGCCGGGGGAAGCGGGAGCGGTTCTGTGCTTTTAAAGGCGGTCATAATGGAAGCCCATGATTTAATGCAAAGAATTAAACAGGGGGATAAAAACGCGTTTAATGAACTGCTTGATAAATATCAGCAGGCGGTTCTTAATTACGCTTACAGGTTTATACGCAGCAGGCAGGAAGCTGAAGACATAGCGCAGGAAGTGTTTATAAAGGTTTATAAAGGCGCGGGCAATTATTCACCATCGGCAAAGTTTACCACCTGGCTTTACAGGATTGTTTCAAACACCGCCATAGATTTTTTAAGAAAGAAAAAGACGGATGCCGGCCTTGGCGCCAAAAGCATACATGAGGAAACCGGGGAACAGGGCGCGGAAAATTTTACGCAAATCGCTGATAATACGTCTGTATCCGCGGACCTGCGCGCGGAAAAAAATCAGGCCGAAGAAAATATAAATAAAGCGCTTTTATCGCTGCCGGAAAACCAGCGCATGGCAATTGTGCTTCTGGTATATGAAGAGAAATCTTATAAAGAGATAGCGCGGATTATGTCGGTTTCGGCCGCTTCTGTTGAATCTCTGATATTCAGGGCAAGGGAAAATCTTAAGAAGTCCTTAAAAGTTTAAAAATAAAAGTTGACATTTTAAATTGTATGAATATAATTACTACTATCAAGACCTAAATGGTAGAGATTAAAGGAGAATAAAGTGAAACTTTCAACAAGGACAAGATACGGCACAAGGCTTTTATTTGAACTTGCCTATAATTACGGCAAAGGGCCGCAGTTATTAAATGTGATAGCGGAAAAACAGGATATCTCGGAAAAATATTTAAGCAAAATAGTGCTTCAGCTGAAAAGCGCGGGAATTATTAATTCACAGCGCGGGGCTAAAGGCGGCTATGAGCTGGCAAAAGAACCTTCAAAAATAAACATGCTGCAGGTAATGAATTCGCTTGAAGGGGATACCGGAGTTGTTGAATGCGTAAAGGATGCGGGGTTGTGCGATAAAAGCAGGCGGTGCCCGGCGCGCGGTTTTTGGTGCAAGCTTGAAAGCCAAATGGTAAAAACGCTGGAAAGTACAACGCTTGAAGATATTGTGAATGATTATAAAGTGCTTAATAAAGAAAACGAAGGGACATACTGCATTTAATTTAGAAGGAGGACGCCATGAAAATAGCAGGCAATATTACTGAACTGATAGGCAACACGCCCCTTGTTTATATAAATAAAATGAATGCGGATGGCTATGCAAAGGTGGCTGTTAAACTTGAATATTTTAACCCGTTGTCCAGTGTAAAAGACAGGATAGGGCTTTCTATGATTGAAGCGGCGGAAAAAGAAGGCAGATTAAAAAAAGGCGGTATTATTATAGAGCCTACTTCCGGCAATACCGGAATTGCGCTTGCGTATATAAGCGCCGTAAAAGGGTATAAACTTATACTGACAATGCCCGATACAATGAGCGTTGAAAGAAGAAAATTGTTAAAAGCCCTTGGCGCGCAGCTTGTTTTAACCGATGGCGCAAAAGGCATGAAAGGAGCGGTGGAAGCCGCGGAAGAGCTTGCGTCCAAAACGCCGGGCAGTTTTATACCGCAGCAGTTTAATAACCCGGCTAATCCTGAGGTTCATAAAAAAACAACAGGCCCGGAAATATGGAAAGACACTGACGGTAAAGTTGATATTTTTGTTGCTGCGGTCGGAACAGGCGGGACCGTTACAGGGACCGGAGCGTACTTAAAATCCAAAAATAAAAAAGTAAAAATTGTGGCAGTTGAACCGGAAAAATCCGCGGTGCTGTCAGGCGAAGCGCCGGGGCCGCATAAAATTCAGGGAATAGGCGCGAATTTTATACCTGATGTGGTGAATTTAAAGGTAATTGACAGTATAATGAAGGTTAAGGAAGAAGACGCGGGTATGGCGGCCCGCCGCGCCGCCAAAGAAGAAGGGCTGTTAATAGGTATTTCCGCGGGTGCCAATCTGCACTGCGCGCTTGAACTTGCAAAGCTTCCGGAAAATAAAGGAAAATTGATAGTGACTGTAATGTGTGATACAGGCGAAAGATATTTAAGCACCTGGCTTTTTGAAGAATAAAAAATAAGGAGAAAACACAATGGCGGAAAAAAATTACAGGCTGGAAACACAAGTGCTTCACGCGGGGCATAAACCGGACAACGATACAAAATCAAGGGCTGTTCCTGTTTACAGGACAACGGCTTATGACCTTGGCACAACGGCAAGGGGCGCGGATTTATTCGCGCTTAAAGAACTTGGAAATATTTACACAAGGTTAATGAATCCCACAACTGATGTTTTGGAACAAAGGCTTGCCGCGCTTGAAGGCGGCGTGGCTGCTGTGGCAACGGCTTCCGGAACTTCTGCAGTGCATTACGCCCTGATTAACATCTGTAAAATGGGGGATGAAATTGTGTCTGCCAATAACCTTTACGGCGGAACGTTTACAATGTTAAATGACATACTGCCGCAGCACGGAATTGTGACAAGGTTTGTTGGCCACAATGATTTTGCAGGTTATGAAAAGGCGATTAACGCAAAGACGCGCGCTATTTATATTGAAACAATAGGCAATCCCGGGCTTGGCGTCACGGATATTGAAGAGGTTTCAAAAATTGCCAAAAAGCATAATCTGCCCCTTATAGTTGATTCCACATTCACGACGCCCGCGCTGTTAAGGCCGATAGAACACGGCGCGGATATTGTGGTGCATTCGCTTACAAAATGGATAGGCGGCCACGGTACGGTAATGGGCGGTATTGCGGTTGACGCCGGCAAATTCAACTGGAAAGACGAAAAATTTGAACTTTTCAACAACCCGGATGAAAGCTATCATGGGTTAAGATGGGCGCACGACCTGGGGCCGCTCTCCCCGCTGTGTTACGCGCTTAAATTCCGGTTAACGCCGCTTAGAAATTTGGGCGCCGCGATATCGCCGGATAACGCGTGGCAGATTCTGCAGGGAGTGGAAACGCTGCCTTTAAGGATGGAACGCCACAATTATAACGCTTTAGAAACCGCGAAGTTTCTTGAAAAACATCCGGCTGTCGCGTGGGTTAAGTATCCCGGCCTTGCGTCGCATCCGGATAATAACACGGCAAAGAAGTATTTAAAAAATGGTTTTGGCGGTGTGGCGGTATTTGGGATAAAAGGCGGATACGATGCGGCTGTTAAGCTTATAAATAATATAAAGCTGTTTTCACACGTGGCAAACGTGGGCGACGCAAAGAGCTTGATAATCCACAGCGCAAGCACGACGCATTCGCAGTTAACCGAAGAACAGCAGAAAACCGGCGGAATTACTCCGGATTTAATAAGGCTTTCAATCGGCATAGAGCATATTGATGACATAAAAGAAGCGTTGGATGAAGCGCTTAAACTGTCACAAAAGTAAATTACTTTTAAAAGCCCTCCTGAATAAGGAGGGCTTTTAATTTGAATGTGTTTGTATTAGTTTTCGTTTTCGTTTTCGTAGGGACAGCGCTCCCGCGCTGTCCGGTATTTGATTTTATTAATGATTAAATTATAAAATAAGGATAAAATGTCTTAAAATAAACATTAAAGGGGAAAAATATGCGTATAAAAAGTTTTTGTTTTGCAGTTGTGTTAATACTGGCGTGTGGTGTAATGGCCGGCGCGGATGATTCAAACGGAAAGCGTTACATTACTGTGACGGGAATGGCGGATGTAAAAGCGGTGCCGGACCGGGCTATAATCAGTTTTGGGGTTAATTCCGACAGCAAAGAAATAGAAGCGGCAAAGAAAGACAATGACACCAAGACAAAAAAGATATTTGAAGCGCTTAAACAGAATGGCGTTGATGAAAAGGACATTCAGACGGACAGGATATCAATTCAGCCCAGATATGATTACAGCGGCAAACAGGTGCTTGTTGGTTATACCGTGACAAAAAATATTACTGTGCTTCTGCGCAGCCTGGAAGCATATGAAACAGTGGTTGCCGGAATATTGCAGGCAGGGTCCAACTACCTTAATGGTATGGAGTTTATAGTATCAGAAAAAAGAAAGTACGCGGACGAGGCAAGGGCTTTGGCTTTAAAAGCAGCTCAGGAAAAAGCAAAGGCAATGGCGGCATCGCTTGGCAGCGTAACAGGAAAACCGCTTGCTATTGAAGAACTGCAGACAGAACAGCAGCCCTACCGTGCTGCCGGAAAAATGGCGGCAAACGTGATGATGAACAGCGTTACTGCGGAATCAGAAAGCGGCGGCACTTTATCGGCGGGTACGGTTAAGATATCAGCAGGTGTAATGGTAAAATTTGAACTAAAATAATAATTTTTTCTGCTGAAGTTGGTCTGTGTTTTTTAGTCCTGGTAGGCGCGGGCTTCAGCCCGGGGCAGTTGTAGTTAGTTTAGGTTTATTTTAACAACTAAAATATAAAGAAAATCCGAATATTATCAGATTGTTTATCATGGAAGTTGACGGTGTAAAAAGTATTATTTTTGGAGACGGCGGCGCATCCGGATAATTTTGGAGGGAGATTAATGAGGAAAGATTACAAAATAAAAGAAATACCATTTACCCCTTTGTCCGCGCTGTATCCGCATAAAGAATCATTCGGCTATAAAGAAAGTTATGAGTGCGTGTTTGCCCGGTGGGGAAGGCAGATAACGATAGAAGATGTAAAAAAAGCGCTTATGAAGGTCCTTGACGGAAGCATGGACCCGTGGTGGATGAAAGTTCTTGAAAAAATCAGGGACAAAGCCGGACTGCTGATAGGGTCAAAGGAATTTTATACAAAAGAGAATCAGATGAAATCCGGGGGGCCTGATTCAATTAAACAGGGCGATAAGTTCGGCGGCTTTATGGTTTTTCAGGTTCTGGAAAATGAAGTGATAATGGGCCTGGATGATAAAAATATGGATTTCAGGTTATCTGTACTGCTGGACAAAAATAAGGATAAAGCGGGAATTTACAGAATAATAGAGTCTACAACGGTGAAGTATAATACAGGGTTTGGAAAACTGGAGTTTTTTTTCATCCGGCCGTTTCACAGGATGATTATTATACCCATGTTTTTTAATCAGCTGATGGCACAGGATGCTTTAAAGGATATTGATAAACCGTTGTAATACCGGGATTGTTTAAACTTAATATTTATGCAACAATTATAAAAATATCAAAAAATGCAAAGTTTAAAGTTCAGGGGGTAAGTGCCATAAAAAAATATGATGTAATCGTTTTAGGCGGGGGGCCGGCGGGCTTAACTGCCGCGCGTGAAATATCCAAAACAGGATTAAAAACCCTGCTGATAGAAAAAAACTATATTGGCAGCACTCCCAGAAGCTGGATAACATGGTACAGCGGGCTTAAAAAGGCGGGGTGCGCGTCCGCGGTAAAACACAGGATAGATACGCTTGTATTTTCAAGTTATCTGGGCGGGGCGTACGAACTTAAAAAGTCCGATTCAGCGGTGGTGGATACTAAAAAACTGCTGCTTATGCTTAAAGCAAGGGCGATAAAAGCCGGGGCGGAAATAAAGGAAAAAGAAGCCGTTTTAAAATGCGTTCAAAACGGCGGTTATGCCGGCGTGAAAACAAATAAGGGTTATTACAAAGCCGGATATTTTGTTGATGCCATGGGGTGGTATTCAAAGAATCAGAGGCCGCTTGGAAAAAAAGAGCCGCGCGGCGATTATATGGGGTGCTGCGCCGCGGAGATAAAACTTGAAAAACCCTTAAAAGACATTTCCAAAGCGCATATTTTTCACGCGCCTTTTCCGGGCAAAGACTATTTCTGGTTGCTTCCGTATAACAAACACGAGGCGCTTGCCGGCTGTTTTGCTTTTGAAAAACTTGACGCGAAAAGCCGCGCAAGAATGGAAAAATCGCTTAACATGTACATAAAGTACATGGGGGCGGGGGGAAGGCGGTTAAAAGAAATACAGGGAAATATTCCGCTTATGGAAAGAAGGTATTTAAGGCGCGGGCGGATTTTTTTCTGCGGCGACAGCGTGTCATCACCTTTACCTTCAAGCGGTTTTGGGCTTCTTCGCGCGATTGAAGAAGCACGGCTTATTGGCAGATGTTTTAAGCGGGGCGTTAAGAATAATTATTCCGAGTACGAGGAAAAAATTGTGGCGTTAAGATATCCGGGGTATGAACTTCATTATCTTGTGGCTGATATATTAAAAAATATGGATGAAGTGATTTTTAACAAGGCAGTCAGCGGAATGAAAGATAACAGCGTTAAATTTATAAAGAGTTTTTTAAAGGGAAATGACTTAAGCCTGATATTCGCGGCACAGGCGCTTATCGCGATATTTAAAACCTTTACGTTAAAAGAGATTGCTTCAATGGCAATTAAGCGTGATTACAAGGAATTCCTGATGCGCGCGGCAAGGGATTACCCGAAAATAAAGCCCGGGCAGATAAAAAAGGCATTGAAAAAACTGGCCGGCGAGCTTAAAAAAACCGGAATAAAAGAACTTATGAAAATAAGGGGGCGCTTATGACAAAAGTACTGTGTGTCGGCACGCTTGTTGTGGATATTTTCGCGCAGGGTCTGGATTCTGCTGTTGCGCCAAACACCGGATTTAAATCGCGGATTTCGCACCATCCGGGCGGTAATGTGTTAAATGTGGCAATAGACCTGTCAAAACTGGGAGTAAAGAATGTCATCTGTGGAAGTGTTACCGGTGATGACATGTTTGGTAATATGCTGGCCGGGTATCTTGAAAAATACAAAATTAAAAGCAGAGTTAAAATTATAAAAAACGGGCAGACCGCGAAATGTTTTATTCTTGGATTTGATGACAAGAGCAGGGCGTTTATAGGGGATAAAGGTTCAAATCCGATCTATACGGCAGCTGAAGTTATTAAACTGATAAAAAAAGAGAAACCGGCAATATTTTACGCGGGTGAGACGCCGTCAATGCCCAACGTGGAAAGCGGGCTGATGCGGATTATGGAAACAGCCAAAAAATCCGGAGCAATAACTGTTCTGGATTACATCATTTCCTCGGATAAGTTTAAAGGTAATCTGCTTAAGTGCGGCAAGTTCACGGACATACTGCACGTTAATGATTATGAAGCCGGCCTTATAACAGGCAAAAAAGACGTCAGAGAAGCGCTGAAGTTTCTGACGGAGGCGGGTTTTAAGTTTGCTGTTATTACATGCGGCGGCGGCAACACTGTATTTTCGTATAACGGCAAGACATATGATATGGCAGTGCTGCCTGTTAAGTGCGTTGATTCTACCGGCGCGGGCGACGCGTTTACAGCCGGGATAATCGCAAAACTTTCAAAGCTTAAGGGGAAGACGGTTAAAGAAAAAATAAAAGATGAAAATACTCTCCTGAATACAATGCTGTTTGCCTCTGCGTGCGGCGCGCTTGCAGTAACGCAGACCGGCTGCACAGGCGGGGTTTCCGCAAAAAAAGCAAATGAACTGTTAAAAAAGTACGGTAAAAAGTTTTGTTTGAATTAAAAAAATACAGTTGAGTTTGTTTAATTTCTGAGTTATTCTTTTGTCATTAAAAAATAAATATCTATTCATAATATTGGGAGGGTTTATGAAAAGCATAATTGTATTTTTCTGTATCGTGTTTTTGTTTGTTTTTACAATATCTTCCTGTTCCAAAAAATTATCCGTATCAGAGCCGGAACCTGAAATTGGAACTGTAAATGACGGGGATATCCCGACTCCGATGGCAACGGTAGAAATGCTACCTTCTGCCAGTTATGCTCCGGGTTCTAAATGGGGTGTGCTGGGCACCGAAGACGGAAATTTTAATAATCCGCAGAGTCTTGCTGTGGACTCCCAGGATAATATATATGTTGTAGACAAAGGAAATAACAGAGTTCGAAAATTCAATTCCTCGGGAACATTTTTAAAAAAATGGGGATCCGCAGGCAGCGGGAACGGAGAATTTAACGCTCCTGACGGGATAGCGCTTGATACCAATAACAATGTTTATGTTGTGGACACCGGCAACAATAGGATTCAGGTATTTAATTCTGACGGAGTATATCAGGCGCAGTGGGGAACGTCCGGTTCCGGAAACGGGCAATTTAACGGACCTGTGGATGTGGCAATAGACGGTAATAATATTGTTTATGTCACTGACGGCAACAATGCAAGAATACAGAAGTTTATGACAGACGGGACTTTTATTGAAGAGTGGAAAAGTGCGGTTTCGGGCCATCCGTATTATACGGCAGGCAACATAAGGGTCGCAATAAATAAAAGTAATAATTATGTATATGTGTCCAACAATGCATCCCATATATATGTTTTTACACCTGATGGAAATCTTTCAGTAAATCCTGTCTGGATAGGCTGGGCGTTAAATGTGGGATGCGAAAGTACAGGCATAATTATAAGATTGGACAGTTTTAATATTGATTTTATAGGATTAGATGGTAATAGAGTGGCGTATATACAGTCTAATACCTGGCCTGATATCAATGAGCCGTTTCATGGATTAAGGGATATTGTTTTTGATAATCAGGGAAATCTTTATGTCACCGATTACTATACCGGTTTTAATACTAACAGGGTTGTTAAGTATAATAAAATTTTAACACAATAGTTATTTTTGCTGAAATTAAACTTAAACGAAACTAATATCTTTATGTGTTGTCATAACTGATGCGTTGTTTTACCGGGGGCGGTAAAAAACAGGGGGTTATTATGAAATTTAAATTTGTTGCGGCTTTACTCTGCTTGTTCTTTTTATTTTCATGCTCTGACAGAAAAAATCCGGCGGCAGTAACCAATCCTTCCGGTGAATCGGAAATCCTAAACACCGCGGCGCCGTCATCCGCGGTAAAGCTTATTTTTATCCACCACAGCACAGGGCAACACTGGCTTGAATCGTCTTATGGCGGGCTGGGAACCGCGCTTAACGCGAATAATTACTTTGTCAGCGATACAAATTACAACTGGAATGACCCGGGCTATGACCAGGGTTCCTATACCGATACCGAAGACTGGCCGAATTGGTTCAGGGATGAAGTGATGCCGTATGTATATGATGAAAACTCAAACACCTGTTATACAAACACAATAACCGAACCTGCGGGTGAAAATGAAATAATAATGTTCAAGTCGTGCTACCCTAACAGCGAAATTGAAGGGTCTATCGACGACGAAAAAATAATTTATAATAATATTCTTACATATACAGCGCTGCATACAGACAAACTTTTTATCCTCATAATCCCGCCGCCGGAGCAGGTGCTTGAAGACCCGCTTTTAACAAGGGAAATATCCAACTGGCTTGCGGACAGGGAAAACGGCTGGCTTAAAAATTACACTCACGGTAACGTATACGCCTATGATTATTACAATGTGCTGACGCACCCTGACAACCACCATATGGTAATAAACAGCGCAGAACACCATGTTGTGGCTAACAGCCAAAATACTTTATATTATCCCTCCACAGACAACCACCCAAGCGTTGCAGGGCAGCAGAAAGCTGTGTCTGAATTTGTACCCCTGTTAAACGGCTGGTACAATGAGTGGAAAAACAACTGAAAAATGTTTGCCTTCAAATAATCCTGATGTTATTATGGTGTAACTAAACCATTATCAGGAGGTTTCTATGGCGGGCGTAAGTTTTTTCGAACATAAAGGTAAAAAAATTTTATATGAGGACTATTCCGAAAGCACTCCGGCACAGCTGCCGGGGCTTCTTGCTGAAGCAAAGAAGATAATTACAAGCCAGCCAAAAGGTTCCGTGCTTGCCCTTGTAAATATAAGCAGGACAAAATATGACAGGGCGGCTGTGGCTGCAATGAAAGACTTTGTAAAGGATAATACACCGTATATAAAAGCATCCGCGATAATAGGCATGGAAGGCATAACCGAAGTGGTCTTTAAGGGCGTTGTGGCTTTTACCGGCAGAAAAAATCTTGTTACATTTGATGACGCTGAAAAAGCAAAAGATTATCTTGCCGCTCTGGAATAAAAATTTGATAAATTTTGAACTGCATAAACAGCTTGAATTTATAAAAGAAATAGACAAACTAAAATCAATATTCAGAAAGACCCGCATTTTTGATAATTCCCGCCATGAAAACGACGCGGAGCATTCCTATCACCTTGCCATGATGGCAGTCATCCTGTCGGGGTATTCAAACACCGCAATTGATGTAAATAAAGTGATTAAAATGGCGCTTGTGCACGACCTGCCGGAGATTTATGCCGGCGACATAATGGTGTACAACAAAAAACAGGGGGAGATAAGCGCTGAAGATACAGCGGCCGCTGATAAGATATTCGCAATGCTGCCGCAGCCGCAGGGAGATGAACTAAAAGCGCTTTGGCGGGAGTTTGAAGAAAAGAAAACCCCGGAAGCGAAATTCGCGGCAGCCATAGACAGGCTGGAGCCCATAATGCAGAACCACGCCCATAATGGCGGCGCGTGGGCAGAGCATAAAATAAGCAAAGAGCGGATTCTTGAACTGAACGGCCATATTAAAAACGGCTCTGATGAATTATGGGAATACGCGGAAAGCCTGATAAAAGAGTGCGCGGATAAAGGTTTTATTAAATGATAAAGGTGGCCGCGGCGGTAATTATTAAAGGAAAGAAAGTACTTATAGCAAAACGCGCCAAAGGCGACAGCCACGGGTTAAAGTGGGAATTTCCCGGCGGCAAGACGGAAAAAGGCGAATCCCTTAAAGCCTGCCTTAAACGCGAGATAAAAGAAGAACTTGACCTTGATATAAAAGTGGGAAAAAAATTTGAAATAACAAAATCCGAATCAATAGAGTTAACCTCTTATTTATGCGAAATAACGGCAGGGGATATAAAGCTTAATGTTCATGAAGAGTATAAGTGGGCGGAAATCCGCAGCCTGATGAAGTATGATTTTGCGCCCGCGGACAGCGGTGCTGTCAGTAAATTAACAGGGTTGAAAATCAATAAACAGGTGCTATAATAAATCAATAAAAAAAAATCAGGAGGCGTATAAATGGCGGCAGACAAAAAAACAATTACCATCTTGCTTTGTTGTGCGGGGTTTTTCGGGCTTGCGGGACTGCACAGGTTTTATAATGGAAAGATAGTTTCCGGGCTTATCTGGTTTTTTACGGTAGGGTTTGCGGGTACAGGAACATTAATTGACCTTATACTTCTGCTTACGAAGAAAAAAATGCTTTTTGATTAATACTAAATTTTTATAAAAACGGGCGGTGCGCTTTTAGTGCGCGCCGCCCGTTTTTTTGTTATAATATGCTTGTTTTAATTTGTTAAATAATAAAAACGGCGGTTATATGAAAACAATTATTCACATACCCAACAACAAGGCGAAACTGAAACAGTACATAAGCATTCTTAGAAAAAACGGCGGGCTGGTGGAATTTGACAATTATATTTTTGACACTTACAGCCTGTTTCACACCACGTACGAATGTGACTCTTCCAAGTGCCTTAAACTTAAAGGTAAAAAATACCATGGGTCCTGCTGTACCGATTACACGGTGGATATAGAGCCAAAAGAGAGAAAAAAGCTTGAAAAGTTTATAAAAGACAATAAAGAAAAATTCGCGGAAAAATATCCGTGGGTGCTGAAAGAAAAAGTCTTTAAAAAGGATAAAAGCGGCATATACCTTAATCACAGAAAAGACGGCAGCTGTATGCTGTCAGTTATTAAAGGAAAAGCGCTGCTTTGCCTTATAGATTTAATATGCATAGAAAAAGGGCTTAACCGCGCCAAATACAAGCCGGCGGTGTGCTATTCGTGGCCGCTTGAAACCATAAAAGTAGATAAAAAAATATTTGTAACCACCATTTGCGGGCATAACGGGTATTACCTTTCGCAGCAGACCTGCGCGCTTGGATGCGTTTCCGGGAAAATGGATGTGGTGGCGGCGTTTTCGCTTGCCGAGCAGCTGGAAAAATACCTTGGCAAAAGCGTTGTGCATAAACTGATAGAAGTGTACGCGGAAAAACTTCACGCGGAGAAAAAAGAAAAGAAACAGAAAAGGGGATAATGATGGAAAAAATACTGCTTCTTCTGGTAATCGGCGCCGCTGCTTTTGCGGGCGGTATTTTTTACGGTTTTAAAAACGGCGTAAAAACGGTGCTGCCGTCTGATCCGGGTATATCATATATCGGGCGTATTGATTTTACGGATAAAAACGCGCCAAAATTTGACTGGCCCGGCATTGAAATAGCGTTTAATTTTGAAGGCACATACTGCGCTGTAATGCTTGAAGACGGGGCAAACCATTACAATGTATTTATTGACGGCACGCGCATGCCGGTGCTTGTGGCGGATGCTAAAATAAAAAAGTATGTCATAGCAAAAAAGCTAAAACGCGGCGCGCATTCGGTAATTATCACCAAAAGGACGGAAGCATACGACGGCATAGGTGTTTTTAAGGGTTTCATACTTGATAAGAAAGCAAAGGTATTGCCGCCTCCGGTGAAGCCCGCAAAGAAGATAGAGTTTATAGGCGATTCGCTTACAGTGGGTTACGGTATAGAAGGGCCTTCGGTTACCTGTGAAGAAGGCAGCGAGAAAAAATATAAGAATAATTTTCTGTCTTTTGCCTCCATTACTTCGCGCGTCCTGGGCGCCCAGGCGCATATGATTGCCATTTCCGGGCGCGGCGTGGTAAAAAATTACGGCGAATCAAAGATTCCGGCGGATAAGCCCGTTGGTTATTATTACAAAAAAACTTTAATGAATATAGATTCCTTGGAATGGGATTTTAAATCGTGGATACCGGAAATAGTGGTAATTAACCTTGGCACAAATGACTTATCCACGGAACCTAAACCGGACAGGGAGCTTTTTGAAAAAGGGTACCTTTCAATTTTAAACACAGTGCGCGGTTATTATCCGCAGGCGGATATATTCTGCGTATCAGGCCCGATAATGGGAGCCCCGCTGCCGGAATATTTAAATAGCATTATAAAACGTTTCAAGGATAATAAAACGCATTTTGTGTCATTATCTCCCGTACCCCAGGAACTGATGGGTTGTGACTGGCATCCAAATGCAAAAGCCAACAAAAAGATGGCGGAAGAACTGGTAAAACAGATAAACGAAAAACTGAAAAAATAGGTTTTATTTATGGTTCTCTTGACTTTTGGGCGGTATGTAATATAATCCTTCAAAAGAGATAAGGCGGATAAATGTTAAAAAAGCTTAAGAACGCGTTTTTAAAACTGTTAATAAAAATTGACAACGGTTTTCTGTGCGACGTATGCAGGCTTAACCACCCTTCCACATGCGCGCATCCGGAACGCCCCAATTCCAAAAAATGCGCGGATTTTGAACATAAAAGATTCAGGTAGCGGAGGAAAAAAAGATGCCCACTTATGATTACCAATGCGAAAAATGCGGTGTATTTGAGTACAAACAGTCAATTAAAGATGATGCTTTTGAAAAGTGCCCCAATTGCGGCGGCAGCAATATAAAAAGGCTTGTAAGCCGCGGAAGCGGAATAATCTTTAAAGGCAGCGGTTTTTATGAGACCGATTATAAAAGGAAGGAAAACAACATAAAAGAAGGAAACAAAGAATCCTGCTCTGCCTGTGAACATTCAAAAGACGGATCGTGCGGTAAATAACAGAATGAAAAACAAGCGGAATAACGAAAAGTACAAAGTGGGCAAAAACCTGAAAGGCAAAGAAATGGAGATAGATGTCGCGTTTTTTTCGGGCAAAGAGCGCGCTGAAAGTTCTGACGGTGTTGAGGCTTTAAAAACAGAAAAAATAATTAAACCCGTCAACGGAATTTCCGCCGTAATTCTTGCCGCCGGAAAAGGCACAAGGATGAAATCGGACAAAACAAAGGTCCTGCATGAAGTAAGCGGAAAACCAATGCTGGCGCACGTTATTGACGCGTGCCTTGAAGCGCGGGTTTCTGATATCACCGTTGTAGCCGGCGCCAATATGCAGCAGCTTAAAAGTTTTGCCGCAGCGCGGTATAACGGAAAAAATATAAGATTTGTACTGCAGAAAGAACAGCTTGGAACGGCAGACGCCGTGAATTCGGTGATTAAGGCGAAAATTCCCTTAAAAGACGGGGTAATGATATTAAGCGGGGATACGCCGCTTATAACGGCTGATACAGTCAGTTATTTAATTAAAATGTTTACAAAGAAAAGTGACGGTGGTATAATTGGTGTCTCTTTTGCCGAAAATCCGGCCGGTTACGGCAGGATTGTAAGAAACAGCGAAGATTATGTAATGCGTATTGTTGAAGATAAAGACGCCGATGACCGCGAAAAGACAATTAAAGTTATAAACGGCGGCATATATATAATAAGGAAAGACAGCCTTGAAAGAAACCTTGAAAAAATAAAGGTAAATAAGGCAAAAGGCGAATATTACCTGACGGATATAGCGGCTTTAATGTACGCTGAAGGCAGGCCGCTTATTCCCGTGGATGTACCTTACAGGGAGCTTGCGGGCGTGAACAGCAGGGCTCAACTTGCGGAGGCGGCAAAGATTAGAAATAAAAAAGTTCTTGAAAAGCTTTCTGAAAATGGTATAACTATTGTTGATTTTGACACGGTTTACATTGAAGAAGGCGTTGAAATAGGTAATGAAACTGTTATTCACCCTTTTACGGTAATTAAGTCAGGGGTAAAAATTGGAAAAAACTGCAGTATAGGGCCTTCGGCGCATTTAAGGCAGGGCGCTGTAATCGGAAATAACTGCAAGATAGGAAATTATGTGGAAGTAAAAAATTCCACTGTAGGCAATAATACCAACGTCGCGCATTTAAGCTACATCGGCGATTCGGAAATTGGCAGTAACGTCAACATAGGCGCGGGCACCATTACCGCAAATTATGACGGCGTAAAAAAGAACAAAACAGTCATAGGTGACGGCGCGTATGTCGGAAGCAATTCGGTTTTTGTGGCGCCGGTTAAAATAGGAAAAAATTCGGTAATTGGCGCGGGTTCCGTAATAACGGATAACGTGCCGGATGATTCTTTGGCAATTGCAAGGCCCAGGCAGGAAACAAAAACAGGATGGGTAAAAAAGAGGAGAAAGAAATAATTATGAAAAAAGCTAAAAAAGGGCACAGGACAGACAGGCTGCTTGTATTTTCGGGCACAAGCAACCTTAATCTTTCAAAAGAAATAGTTAAAAACGCGGGCGTTGAACTTGCGGACGCGTTTGTTGGAAGGTTTCCTGAAGGCGAGATAAGGGTAAAAATAAACGATAACGTGCGCGGCGCGGATGTATTTGTAATTCAGTCCACCTGCATGCCCACAAATGATAATTTAATGGAACTTTTGGTAATGATGGACGCTTTAAAGCGCGCTTCCGCGGGAAGGATAACAGCGGTACTGCCTTATTACGGTTATGCCAGGCAGGACAGAAAAGACCAGCCCAGGGTGCCTATCACGGCAAAACTTGTGGCAAATGTACTTACAGTAGCCGGCGCTGACAGAATACTGACAATGGATCTGCACGCCGACCAGATACAGGGATTTTTTGACATACCGGTGGACCACCTTTTAGCGGCTCCGGTCTTTATAGATTATTTCAGAAAAATGGTGGAAAAGGATAATTTTGTCGTGGCAGCGTCAGATATCGGCGGCGTAAAACGCGCCTGGTACTTTGCCGATAAATTAAATACCCCGATAGCTATTGTTGATAAAAAGAGAAGCGGGCCTGAATCAGTGGAGGCCATGCACATAATAGGCGATGTAAAAGGAAAGAATGTAATTATACCGGACGACATGATTGCCACGGGCGGCACGCTTGTGCAGGCTGCAAAGTTTTTAAAGGCAAAAGGCGCTAAAAAAATATACGCGTGCATGACGCACGGGATATTTTCCGGTCAGGCAGTTGAAAAAATAAATGATTCAGAGATACTGGAAGTGGTGGTATCAAATACCATTCCCCAGGCAGAACGCGAAAAAGTGAAAAAAATAAAGGTACTGTCAGTCGGAAAGTTATTCGGCGAAGCCATAAAGCGGATACACGACGAGCAGACCATAAGTGAGCTGTTCAGGTAATACATAACCTTGAATACAGCGTAACATTCCGATAGGAGGAGTTTTAAAATGGAAAAAGTAACAATAGAGGCGGAAGTAAGACAGGAAAATGCGTCAGTAAAGAAACTGAAAAAAGAAGGAAAGATTCCGGCTGTAATCTACGGCAAGGAAACAAAGACCATGCCGATAGAGATAAGGATTAAGGATATCGAAAAAACCGTTAAGACGCTTCAGGAAGGGACTATTCTTATCACCCTGAAACTTACCGACCACGACAAAAAAGAAGAAAAGACAGTAATTATTAAAGAAGTTTCAAGGCACCCTGTCACGGATGAAATTATTCATGCTGACCTGCATGCTGTAACTGACAATAAAAAAGGCAGGTTTGATGTGCCTGTGTTTACAACAGGGCTTGCGGAAGGCGTTAAAGCCGGCGGAGTTCTGGAACACATTGCAAGGCACATTAACGTAAAATGTTTCCCTAAAGACCTTCCAAGCAGGATAGACCTTGACGTTTCCGCGCTTATGATTAATGACGAAATTAAAGTTTCGGATATTAAGTTAAAAGAAGGCGTGGAAATAATGGATAACCCAAAATTCCCTGTTGTAATTGTTAAGGGAATCAAGGTGGAAGCTGCGGCAGTACCGGGAGCGGAAGGTGCGCCTGCGGCTGAAGCGGGTAAAGAACCTGAAGTTATTAAAGGCGCGCCAAAAGCTGAAGAAGCGGCGCCTGCAGCGGGAAAAGCGGGAGCAAAAGCGGCGCCTGCGGCGAAAGCGGCACCTGCAGCTAAGAAAAAATAACAATATAAGCCATGAAGCTTATAGCCGGCCTGGGAAACAAGGGAACAGAGTACAAAGGCACAAGGCACAATGTGGGCTTCATGTTCGCGGATTTTCTGGCGTCAAAGCTGGGATTTTCGTTTACAGAGAAAAACAAGTACGCCGCGTATGCGACAAAAAGCATCCGCGGCGTTTCTGTTTTATTTATCAAACCTTTGACATACATGAACCTGTCCGGCGAAGCGGTAAAATTTTTCGCGGAAAAACACAAAATCTCTCCTGAAGACATTCTTATATGCCACGACGATATGGACCTTCCTCTTTTTACGGTAAAACTTAAAAACGGCGGCGGAGACGGCGGGCATAACGGCATAAAGTCAATAACCGAAAATCTTGGCACGGACAAATATCCCAGGATAAGGTTTGGCGTGGGAAGGCCGGAAAGAAAGAGTATGGTTGTGGATTATGTGCTTGGGCCTTTTACGGATGATGAGAAAAAAGAGTTTGAAAAGAAGTTTGATAACCTGCAGGATTTTGTACATAACTTCGCGTCGCTTGGCTACGAAAAATCCGCGGGAAGGTTTAAGGATTTAAAGACGGAAGGATAGAGGGACGGATGCACGGAGGGACGGAAGGAAAGCGGCGGTTTAAGCTATAGCTTAATTGCTTAATCTGATAAAGTGCTATATTTTGTATTGGTAGCCGCACCTTTTAAGGTGCGTTGTTTAGATTTTAGGTTTATTTATGGGATATGGGATAGATGTCTATGGGATAAAATACTGATTCAATATACAAACGGGTAACCGGAAAACAGAGGGGCCAGAGATGGGAACATTCACTACAGAAGAGAAGTCTGTCATTTTTACTATTCTTACAGGGGCTATAGCGGGAATTCTTATTCTTGCTTTTATCAATCCAAAAACCACAAGTATTCAGCCGCAATCTTCCACGAAACAAATGCTTATAAATATTAATCAGGCGCCTGCGGAAGAACTGATTAAACTTCCGGGAATAGGACCTTCATACGCGGATAAAATTATCAGGTACAGGCAGGAAAACGGCGGTTTTAAGTCGCCTGAAGAACTGCAGAAAGTAAAGGGTATTGGAAGTAAGAAATATAGAAAGATTAAAAGGTTTGTTACAATCCAATGAACAGGCCGTTTTTGGCGCTTATTGTTTTATTTTCCTGCGGGATAGCAGCCGGCGGAGTTGTTAATAATAATCTGCCCGCGGTTATAACTGTTCTGTGCGTGGCGGCAGCGGGTATTATTATATTCAGAAAGAAGATGACGTCGGTGTTATTAATCACTGCCGCCGCAGGGTTTGTTGTGGTGTCTTTAAGTATTCTTCTGATCAACAGCGCGTCTGTTGATGAATACCTTTTGGATATGAAATCTTTTACCGTAAGGGTCTGTGGAATGCCGGAGCGCTCCGGGGGCAGGACGTATTTTGACGGCAGCATAACCGGGATAAAAACAGGAAGCCGGGATATTAAAGAGACAAAATCACGCGCGCCAAAAGTAAGGGTGACTGTTGAAGAAAAGGCAAACCTTAAAATTGACCATGGCGATATACTTGAAATAGAAGCCGGGCTTAAAAAACCGCAGAAAGCCGCTTATAAAGGCGGTTTTGATTATTCGCTTTATCTTAAGCGGAACGGCATATTGTATACGGCATACGCGTCTGATTTTAAGGTGATAAAAATCGGAAGTAAGACAAATATTATCGGGAAAATCTCATACAGCGCAAGGGAAAAATTACTGGCGCTTATTTATACGCATGTGCCTGCCCCGCAGGCCGGCATTCTGGAAGGGGTAATGCTTGGCAGCAGAAAATCTATTCCCGCCAATGTGTACGATGATTTTAAAAAAACAGGCACAGCGCATATTCTTGCGGTTTCCGGAATGAACGCGGGGCTTATAACTGTTTTTGTATTTGTGTTTCTAAAATTGTTAAGGGTAAAAAAAGAAATCTCCGCGTTTATTGCAATGTTTTGTATCTGGTGCTTTGCCCTTATAACGGGCGGGGAAGCATCCATAGTAAGGGCGGCCATAATGGCGTCGTTTATCCTGTTTGGGTACGTGATACAGCGCGATGGGGACGCGTTAAATTCACTGTGTGCGGCGGGTTTTTTTATATTATTATTTGATTCTCAATCCCTGTTTGAAGCCGGGTTTCAGCTCTCTTTTCTTGCCGCATTTGGAATAATTTATCTTAATGAAAAAGTATCCGGGTATTTTTCTTTTCTGCCAAAATGGGTTTCTGAAACGCTGTCCGCCACGGTAACCGCGCAGATTTTTGTCCTTCCCGTGATGATAAATACCTTTAATCAGCTTTCAATTATTTCTGTATTTGCCAACCTTATTATTGTGCCGCTGTCGGGGTTTGCCACGATACTTGGTTTTGCCATGTGGCTGTTTGGGTCAATAGCACCCGTGCTTGCCGCGCCTTTTGGCGCCGCCCAGTGGCTGATAATAGAAGTTATGACAAAATCATCCGCTGTCATGGGTCAGCTGCCGCTTGCATCCGTATCATTAAAATCGCTTCCTGCCGCGGCTGTGATACTTTATTACATCTATTTTCTGGCGCTTCCGCACGCTGATGTGGAACTTAATTATAAAAATCTGAAGTTTAAGCATTCATTAATAATTATTGTGATTCTTGTATATACGGTTTCGGCTTTTCCTAAAAAAGGTTTTGCCGCTTCATACATCCCGGCGCAGGGGATAAATTCGGTTTTTTACAGGCTTGAAGACGGGTCCTGTATGCTTGTGCTTGCCTGTGATGAAGGCAAAGTTTCACAGGGTTTAAAAAATACAGTCCTGTCATACCTGCGTTCTAATGGTATTAATAAAATAGATTATGCTGTATTTTATGATATGAAAGAACAGGCCAATATCAGGGCTATAACTGAAAATTTTTCCGTGGGTATGCTATACGCGGACGAAGGCACCCTGCACATGCCGGACAGCGCGCTTGAAATAGGCGCCGGCAGCCATAATTTTTACGCGGGTAAAAATCTTGTGGGTATAAATCCGGAAGGTGTTACAATTACAGGCAATGAAGAACACCGCTTTGTAAAAGTTTTAACGCCTATTGCCGCCAAAAGCAAAGGCGGCGTCATTTATATGTGCTATCCGGATAAAGGCAGCTTAAGCAAAGTATCCAAAGAGAATAAATGCCTGTATAACGGTTCAAATGTGTCCGTTTTTGGCAGAAAACCGGATTTGCCGGGTGGGTATGACGTGGGGGAAAAGGGCGCTTTTGAGATTAAATAAAGTAAGTTTTAGTATATAATTGTTTAAAGGTATTTAAAGACAGAGCATAGTTATAAAAATGGGAGGGAAAAATGAAAAAAGCGGGTTTAAATCAAAATCAGGCAGAAAAACTTCTTGGGGTTTTAAAAGCGCGTTTTGAAAAGAACTTAAACAGGCATAAAGGCGTTAAATGGGCGGATGTGCAGAAAAAGCTTCTGTCAAAACAGGCTGTGTTATGGACGCTTAATGAAATGGAGAAAACCGGCGGAGAGCCGGATGTTATAGGTGTTGATAAAAAAACAGGCGCGTTTGTTTTTTGTGACTGCAGCGCCCAGACACCCGCCGGCCGTGTTAACGTGTGTTATGATAAAAAAGCGCTTGATTTAAGAAAAAAGTTTAAGCCAAAAAATAATGCCGCTGATATGGCATCTGATATGGGGATTGAATTACTGACAGAAGAAGAATATATGGCTTTGCAGAAACTTGGGGAGTTTGATACAAAGACATCAAGCTGGATAAAGACGCCTGATGATGTTAGAAAATTAGGCGGCGCGCTGTTTGGCGACAGACGTTTTGGCAGGGTATTTATTTATCACAACGGCGCGGAATCATACTATTCTGTCAGGGGATTCAGGGGGATAATCAAAATCTAAAAATAATTTATTTAGTGGCGCCGGGTAATTGTATTATGTTAAAATTTACTCATATAGGGTGTTTAAATTATTAGAATATCAGATATGAGGGGAAAAATGAAAAAACTTATTAATGTTTGTCTGACTGTGTTAATTTTTGTGTTTGTAATTCAGGGGTGTAAAAAGAATAATCCGGCAGCACCGGCTCCGGCGCCGACAGAACAGGCTGTGGAAGAAAACACGCTTACGGCAACTTCGACTGTAACGCGGACTGCAACTACGGGCGCGTCAGATACAGTTACTTTGACAGTGTCGCCGGTTCTGTCCGCGACATCCACTTTCACAGTGACACGCACCGCCACAAGGACTGCAACGCGAACCAGGACTCCGGCTGCTACGGCCACTTTTACACGCACTGCGACAAGGACAATAACAAAAACCATAACGATAACAGCAACCCGCACGCATACATCAAGTAATACGCCAAATGCGACGCAGACACACATAGCCGCTGTTGCAACGCAGACTGCTGTTGCGGTGCCTGTGTACAGCTCGCAGTTTGGGGCTTCTGGCACAGGAAATGGGCAGTTTAACCTGCCTGCGGGAATTACAGTTATAGGTTCAAATGTTTATGTTTGCGACAGGAATAATAAAAGGATTCAGCAGTTTACAACTGCCGGAACTTATGTAAGGCAGTGGGGAAATTCAACCTCTTTTGTAAACCCTCAGGGCATTGACGGTTACGCCGGAGCGTCAGAAGATATTGTGTTTATAACGGACTCTACAAAAATAAAAAAATTCGGAATTTCGGGTTCCACGCCGGTATATTACGGCGCAAGTACGGAAAATTTTGGCGGCGGTTCAGAAGGCGCCTGGGGCGGCACAATGGCAAGAGTTACATCTGACAGTTTTTATTTTGTGCCTGACACAGACAATAATGTAATAAAAAAAATGGATTTGTCCAATGTTAAACAGAGCCAGTTTGGAACCGCGGGATCCGGCACCGGACAGTTTAATAAGCCCTGCGCGATTGCGCCGGACAACAAAACTACCACACAATATTTTTACGTGGCAGATACATTTAACCACAGGGTACATAAATTTACAGCCGGCGGGACGCATGTTTTAACCTGGGGAAGCGCGGGTTCAACGAACGGTAAATTTAATACTCCTTATGGCATTGCTGTAGATTCAAGGGGTTTTGTGTATGTATCTGATATGAATAACAGAATACAAAAGTTTGATTCTTCAGGCAATTATCTTTCTAAGTGGGGAAGCAGCGGCACGGGAAACGGGCAGTTTGATTTCCCGGGAGCTATTTACATTTCCGGAGATGTTTTCTATGTGGTTGACGCGTATAATCACAGGATACAGAAGTTTACGTATTAGTATATATATTTTAAAAAGCCCGGGAAATTTTATATAGGGATCAAATAAGATAAAAGTCCCTGATGACATCATAAGATCAGGGAGCTTTTATTGCAGACAGGTGCTTTAGATTCTATTTATACCATCACCCGGATAAAAGAATAAGGAGGGGAAATGGCAAAATATGAAAAACAGCTGCGTGAGGAATTTTTAAAATTTATCGCTGACCACAGCCCAAAATACGGCAACTGGTATATGGGGATTGCGAAAAAAGCCGAAGACGCGCTGTATAAAAAGCACAAAGTGGATAAAAAGAAAGACCTGTGGCTTTGGGATGTTGCCACGGATAACAGGGAAGCAAAAATGCTTGAAGAACACATGCTTATGATGGGTGTGGACGGGGACGCGATAAATTCTGACCCAAAGGCTGTGCAGGTTTACATATACAAGAAGACAGCAAATACGGTGCAGTAAAAAATGGCAACGGACAAAAGCTTCGCGGATTTTATAGTTGATCAGATGCAGGGTGCGGGCGGAATTACGGCAAAAAAGATGTTCGGGGAATATGGCGTTTATAAAGACGGGGTGATTGTCGCGCTTATCTGCGATGATAAACTTTTTATAAAACCTACCAAAGCGGGAGAAGAATTCATACTTAAGGATGATAAAATCACGTACGGCGCGCCTTATCCCGGCGCAAAGATGTACTTTTATATCAAAGACAGGTTTGAAGACAGGGATTGGATAAGCGCGCTGGTTACGCTGTCAAAAAACGAACTTGGTGAAGTAAAGCAAAAACGTAAAAAGAAAAAATAAGTATTTTATATTGTTAATACCAATTTCGTGGGAAGTAAAACCCGACGATTAAAATAAAAGAGTTTTTGTAAATAAAAACTGTAACCGCAAAGTGATAATGTCCTAAATATGCAAAATAGAAATGTCCTATTCCAAGGCGTGGTAGCATAGAAATACGGAGGTGC
>JAFGWA010000004.1 GCA_016937715.1 Candidatus Goldiibacteriota bacterium | reverse complement strand
GGTAACAATAGAAGTGGAACTGATAATGCCGATAGCCATGGAACAGGAATTAAGGTTCGCCATCCGCGAAGGCGGAAGGACAGTAGGTTCGGGAGTTATAACAAAGATTCTGGAATAACAACAGAGATCAAGAAAGCAGAAGAATGGAGGACCTTAAATGCAGTTAGATACACAGAAGATAAGAATCAGGCTTAAAGCCTATGACCACAAACTACTTGATAAGTCAGTTTCTGATATTATCAAGAAGGTCAAGGAAACCGGAGCGCGTGTTTGCGGCCCTATACCGCTCCCGACAAAGCTTCATAAGTACACGATAGTAAGGTCGCCGCACGTCAACAAGACGTCAAGGGAACAGTTCGAAATGAGAATCCACAAGAGGCTCATAGATATTCTCGAACCTAATAATGATACGGTTGAAAAACTAAAGACCCTTGACCTGCCCGCGGGCATTGACGTAGAAATCAAGCTGTGAGCGGAGAGTGTAAAAAATGATATCAACAATACTTGGTAAAAAGATAGGAATGACACAGGTTTTTAACGGCAAAGGCGAAGCTGTACCTGTTACAATACTGGAAATTGCGGATGGTATTGTAGTGGATAAAAAGAATCCCGAAAGAGACGGCTATACAGCCGTGAAATTCGGCTTCTTTGACTGCGAAAAACCTAAAAGAATGCCTAAAGCGTTAAAGGGTGTTTTCAAAAATGAAAAGACAAAAAAAGATCTTCCGTTAAAGAAAGTGTTAAAAGAAGTAAGGGTTGATGCAGCGACAGCCGAAAAATTCAATATAGGCGATACGCTTACAATTGAAGCTTTGAAGGACCTTAAGTTTGTTGATGTATGCGGAATTTCAAAGGGTAAGGGTTTTCAGGGCGTTGTAAAAAGGCATAACTTTGCAGGCGGAGCAGGCAGCCATGGAAGCAATCACAACCGCGCTCCGGGGTCTATTGGTTCCAGCACATATCCTGCAAGGGTTTTTAAGAATATGAGAATGGCAGGGCACATGGGCGTTGACAGGGTTACAGTGCTTAATCTTGCTGTTGAAAAAGTTGACGTAGAAAATAAATTTATGCTTGTTCAGGGCGCTGTTCCGGGTTCTAACAACGGTATTGTTGAAATCAGAAAAAGCGTTAAAAAGAAGTAAACGAAGAAAAGGAGATTTTACTCATGAAACTTGACGTAGTTGATAAAGAAAACAAGAAGCTGGAAGAATTTGAAATAGCAGACAGCATTCTTGCGGTTGAACCAAAAGATAACGCTGTTCATGATGTGGTTCTGGCTTATCAGCAGAATCAGCATAATGGTTCTTCTAACACGCTTACAAGGGCGGAAGTGCGCGGAGGCGGAAGGAAACCATGGAAACAGAAAGGGACAGGCCGTGCAAGGCATGGCTCCAACAGGTCTCCTATCTGGAAAGGCGGCGGTGTTACATTCGGGCCAAGGCCGCTTAAAGCAAGAATGGAAGTTCCTAAAAAACAGAAAAAGGCAGCTATGCAGATGGTTGTAGCCGGAAAACTGAAAGACGGCGAGATTAAAATAATAAACACTATGGATTTTACTCAGCCTAAGACAAAAGATGTTTCCAACATGCTTAAATTAATGAAGCTTAACGGAAAAAAGGTTCTTTTTGTATCGGAAAAAGCTGACAGTGCCGTTGTAAAGTCGGTCCGTAATATAAGAAACGCGGACATTATTACTTCCAAGAATATTAACGTGTATGACCTTTTGGTTAATTCAAACATACTTGTAACAAAAAAATCCATGGAAGAAATAATAAGGAGAATAGGGTAATGGATATTTACCAGATTATAAAAAAACCTTCTCTTACAGAGAAAAGTTCCATCGCAAGGGAAAAAGGCAACTTTTATACTTTTGAAGTTGACAGCAAGGCTTCAAAAAAACAGATTAAAGAAGCTGTGGAAAAAATGTTCAAGGTAAAGGTGACCAAGATTAATACCGCGAACCTGCCCGGCAAAGCCAAACGCTTTGGCCGTCAGATATCCGCGGCAAGAAAGTTCAAAAAAGCCATCGTACAGTTAAAGAAGGAAGATAAAATAGAAATAGTAGAAGGAGTATAAGCCATGGGAATAAAGAGTTTCAGGCCGCTTACACCCTCCAGAAGGATGATGACGGTCGACACCAAAGAGGACGTAACAAAAGACTCACCTGAAAAGGCGCTGACTTTTAAACTTAAAAACAAGACGGGCAGAAACAGCTCGGGAAGAATTACTTCCCGTTTCAGGGGCGGCGGCCACAGAAAGCTTTACAGAATAATAGATTTTAAAAGGGATAAATTTGAAGTGCCTGCAGTTGTGGCGTCCATAGAATATGACCCTTACAGAACATGCAGAATTGCGCTTCTAAATTATAAAGACGGCGAAAAAAGGTATATCGTTGCCCCTGTTAATTTAACCGTGGGTGATAATGTAATAAGTTCGGATAATGCGGAAATTAAAACAGGCAACTGCCTTCCTCTGACATTAATGCCGGTTGGTACTATAATTCATAATATTGAAATTACACCCGGCAAGGGCGGACAGATAGCCAGGGGCGCGGGTTCATTCGCGCAGATAATGGGTAAAGAAGGGGATTTTGTTGTTTTGAAAATGCCTTCAGGAGAACTTCGCCAGGTAATGAAAAGGTGCAGGGCAACAGTAGGACAGGTTGGAAATACTGACCATGAAAACATAATAATTGGTAAAGCGGGAAGAAACAGGTGGAGAGGTATTAAACCCAGAAACAGGGCTATTGCAATGAACCCGGTTGATCATCCTATGGGCGGCGGAGAAGGGAAATCCAAATCCGGAGCACATCCATGCTCGCCTACCGGCGTACTGGCTAAAGGTTATAAGACAAGAAATAAAAAGAAGTATTCAAATAAATGGATTATCAGAAGGCGCAAAGCAAAAACAGGAGGAACAATATAAATGAGCAGGTCCCTCAAGAAAGGCCCTTACATTGACGAAAAGTTACTTGATAAGGTATTAGCGGCCAATGAGGCCAAAGATAAGAAAGTTATTAAGACATGGGCAAGAAGAAGCGTGATTTCACCCGAAATGATAGGCGTTACGTTTGCGGTACATAACGGGAAGAAATTTGTACCTGTATATGTAACTGAAAATATGGTAGGACACAGGCTTGGAGAGTTTTCGCCGACAAGGACATTTAAAGGCCACGGCGATATGAAAAAAGAATCAGCAGCCAAGAAATAACAGGTAAAGGAGCCAACATAAAATGGAAGCTAAAGCAATAGGAAGGTATTTAAGAATATCGCCGATTAAGTTAAGGCTTGTGGCGAAACAGATAAAGAAAAAAAGCGTAAGCGATGCTTTGACAACGCTGCAGTTTATGAACAAAGCGGGTGCGCCTCATGTGCTTAAGGTTTTAAAATCGGCGATTGCTAATGCCACTAAGAACCACGGCGCGGACGCGGAAAAACTTTATGTAATGGAATCTGTTGTAAATGACGGGCCTATCATTAAATGGGCAAAAAGATTTCACGCAAGAGCAATGGGAAGGGCTGCGGGTATTCATAAAAAAGCGGCTCACCTTACAATAGTGGTAACAGATAAAAAAATAAAGAAGGAGAGATAATTCCATATGGGTCATAAGATAAATCCGGAAGGCATCAGAATTGGAATAATAAGGACTTGGAAGTCAAAGTGGCTCTCCAAAAAGAATTTCAAAGAATTGCTCCTTGAAGATTTTAAAATAAGAAAGTATATAAAGAATAAACTTTACAGCGCCGGTATATCCAAAATAGAAATAGAAAGGGCCGGGCAGAAGGCTATTGTAAAAATATACACGGCAAAACCGGGAATGATAATCGGAAGAAAAGGCACTGAAGTTGAAGTGTTAAAAAAGGAACTTGAAAAACTTACAGGAAAGCAGATGCTGATTGATCCGGTTGAAGTAAAAAGGCCGGAACTTGACGCTCAGTTGGTCTCTGAAAATGTTGCTCAGCAGCTGGAAAAACGAGTTGCTTTCAGAAGGGCAATGAAAAAAGCCATGCAGACAACAATGGCGTCCGACGCGGGCGCGCAGGGAATTAAGATATGCACTTCCGGAAGGCTTGGAGGCGCGGAAATAGCAAGGACTGAATGGTATACAGAAGGCCGCGTTCCGCTTCAGACTTTAAGGGCTGACATTGATTATGGTTATGCCATAGCAAAGACGACCTACGGAACGATAGGTGTTAAGGTTTGGATATTCAAGGGCGAAATACTTCCCGGTGAAAACAAAGAATAATTAATTCGGAGGAATTTGTACATGCTGATGCCATCAAGGGTTAAATACAGGAAACAGATGAGAGGAAGAATGTCAGGAGTCGCCACAAGCGGAAACAAAGTAAGTTTTGGCGAATATGGATTAAAAGCGCTGGAACCCGCATGGGTTACCGCAAGGCAGATAGAATCCGCGCGTGTTGCAATTAACAGGCAGCTTAAAAAAGGCGGAAAACTTTGGGTAAGGATATTTCCTGATAAGCCGATAACAAAGAAACCGGCGGAAACAAGGATGGGTAAGGGAAAGGGCGCACCGGAGGCGTGGGTTGTGGTTGTTAAACCCGGAAGAGTGCTTTTTGAACTTGACGGCGTGACTGAAGAAGTGGCAAGGTATGCTTTTAAGAAAGCGGGAGCAAAGCTTCCTATATTCACAAAATTCGCAGCAAGGCACGAGCTGTAATAAAAACGGAGGAAGACATGAAGCCGCAGGAATTCAGGGACATGACGTCCGATGAAATTGAAAGAAAGCTGACAGAGTTTAAAGAGCAGCTGTTTAAACTTAAAATTAAACTGTCTACAAAGCAGATAGAGAAAACTTCGCAGATTAAGACTATAAAGCAGGATATCGCAAGGGCACTTACTGTACTTAAACAGAAGAAGAGCGGCAAGGAGGCTGTAAATGTCGGAAAAAAATAACAGAAAGACACTGGAAGGATTAATAACTTCTGATAAAGCGGATAAAACAGTTACTGTAACGGTAACAAGGCAGGTTCAGCATCCGCTTTTTAAGAAAATTATCAAAAGGTCCACAAAGGTTCTTGCGCATGATGAAAAAAATGAATGCAAAGCGGGCGATACCGTAATAATTAAAGAAGTGGCCCCTATAAGCAAAAGAAAAAGATGGATGGTGGTAAATGTTGTTAAACGCGGTCGTCAGGACGCAGCCGCCGAAATCAAAGACGGGAGTGAAAACTAATGATTCAGGAACAGTCCAGGCTTGAAGTAGCTGATAATTCCGGAGCAAAAGAGATAATGTGCATAAAAGTCCTTGGCGGAACAAGGGCAAGATACGCATCGCTTGGTGATGTTATAGTGGCGTCGGTTAAAGATGCCATTCCCGGCGGGCAGGTTAAGAAAAAAGAAGTGGTAAAAGCGGTTATAGTAAGGGTTAAAAAGAAACTTAGAAGGAAAGACGGTACTTATATAAGGTTTGATAACAATTCAGCTGTTATTATTAATGACCAGAACAACCCGAAAGGCACACGCATATTCGGGCCGGTTGCAAGGGAATTAAGGGAAAAGAACTTCCTTAAGATTATATCCCTTGCGCCTGAAGTCGTTTAGGAGGATAACATGAAAGTTAAAATAAAAAAGAATGACATTGTAACGGTTATCAAAGGAAAAGACAAAGGCAAAAGCGGCAAGGTTTTAAAGATGTTCGCTGATGACAGAAGGGTTGTTGTTGAAAAAATTAATTTTGTAAAAAGGCATACAAAGCCATCCCAGAAAGTACAGCAGGGCGGAATTATTGAAAAAGAAGCCGCTTTAAGGATTGACAATGTAATGCTTATCTGCAACAAATGCGGCAAACCCACCAGGGTAAAAGTTGGAACTCTTGCAGAAGGCAAAAAGGTAAGAATCTGTAAAAAATGCAATGAAATGCTTGATGAAAAGTAAAAATCCAGGAGGAGCTTAATAATGGCGGCCAGGCTTAAGGAAAAATACAAAAAAGAAGTTATACCAAAGATGATGCAGGGTGAAGGATTCAAGAACCCCAATGAAGTGCCAAGGCTTGTTAAGATAGTTATTAATATGGGCGTCGGCAAAGCAACTCAGGACGCTAAAGTACTTGATGAAGCAGTGGAACAGCTTACACAGATAACCGGGCAGAAGCCGCTTGTTACCAAGGCTAAAGTTGCCATATCTAATTTTAAATTAAGGGAAGGAATGCCTATAGGATGTAAAGTGACCTTAAGGGGCGAAAAGATGTTTGAATTTGCTGACAGGCTTATTTCGCTTGCGCTTCCAAGGGTAAGGGATTTTAACGGTGTTCCGCGCACAAGTTTTGACGGCAGGGGCAATTACACCCTTGGCCTGAAAGAACAGATAATATTTCCGGAAATAAAATTTGATAAAGTTGTCAATATTATGGGAATGGATGTTACATTTGTTACAACCGCTAAGAAAAATGAAGACGCGCTGGCATTGCTTGAAAATCTTGGAATGCCTTTCAGAAAAAAATAAGGAGGACTTATTAGGTGGCTACAAAGGCAATAGTAAATAAATCAAACAAGAAACCAAAGTTTAAATCAAGGGCTTACAACCGTTGTCAGATATGCGGAAGGCCCAGGGCATATATGAGAAAGTTCGGGATATGCAGGTTATGCTTCAGGGAACTCGCTTATAAAGGCGAGATACCCGGAATAAAAAAGTCAAGCTGGTAAAGGAGGAACAATGGATTCTATCGGCGATATGCTTACAAGAATTAGAAATGCTAATATGAAAATGAAGGACTATGTTGATGTTCCTTCTTCGAAACTGAAACAGAATATTGTAAAGCTTTTAAAAGATGAAGGCTTTATAAAAGGCTACAGGTATATTGAAGACAATAAGCAGGGTATTGTCAGGGTATATTTGAAGTACGGAGTAAATAAGGAAAAACTTATTAATTCGCTTAAAAGGGTAAGCAAACCTTCAAGGCGCGTATACATGGGCAAAGATAAAATGCCAAAAATTAAAAGCGGCCTCGGAGTGCTTGTTGTATCCACTTCCAAGGGTGTTATGACAAGCCAAAAAGCAAGGGAACTTAATATTGGCGGCGAAATAATCTGCGAAATTTGGTAAAGGAGAAATAAACTATGTCAAGAATTGGAAAACAGCCTGTTCAAATTCCTTCAGGCGTTAAGGTTTCAAACGATGGTAAGTTATTAAAGATAGAAGGTTCCAAGGGCAAAGCGGAACATGTCATTAATAACAAGTTTGATTATAAAATTGAAAACAACGAAATTAACGTTGTTCCAAGAGTAAATGTTGAAAAAGATAAAGCCGCAAACTCCCAGTTTGGCACTGAAAGGGCTGTAATTGCCAATAAGGTAAAAGGCGTAAATGAAGGCTATGTTAAAACGCTTTTGTTAAAAGGCGTTGGTTACAGGGCTCAGATGCAGGGAACGAAGATAACAATGGCTATGGGTTTTTCACATCCGGTGGTTTTTGAAATACCCGCCGGAGTAAAAGCGGAAGTAACTGAAAACCAGACGAAGATAACTGTCACGGGAATAGATAAACAGCTTGTGGGAGAAACAGCGGCAAAGCTAAGGAAGGTAAAACCGCCGGAACCTTATCAGGGCAAGGGTATCATGTATGATGATGAACACGTTATAAGAAAAGCCGGAAAGAGCGCGGCTGGAGCTAAAGGCAAATAATAGGCAAAATAAAAGACATGCCGGAGGATAAAGGTTAATATGAAGATAACAAAAAAGACAGCTTCATCAACAGCTAAAAGAATTTTAAGGCACGAACGCGGAAGAAAGAAAATTACAGGTACGCAGGAAAGGCCAAGGCTTGCTTTTCACAGGGGAGCTAACTCCCTTTACGCACAGGTTGTTGATGATGTGGCGCAGAAAAGCCTGTTTGGCATAGCCACAAACACCAAGAATGCGGAAATCAAAGGCAAAAATAAAGAATCCGCTGTTAAACTTGGAAAGGCCATAGCGGAAAAGTGCAAAGAAAATAAAGTGGAAACGGTTGTATTTGACAGAGGCGGTTTTCAGTTTCATGGTGTTGTAAAGGCTTTTGCTGACGCGGTTCGCGAAGGCGGAGTAAAATTCTAATTTAGATTACGGGAGGCCGTTTTGAGAGTAAGGATTGATTCGACAAAGTTAGACTTAAAAGAAAGAATAATTGCCATAAACAGGGTTGCCAAAGTTGTTAAAGGCGGCAAAAGGTTTAAGTTCAGCTGCCTGGTTGTTGTGGGCGACGGACATGGACACGTAGGTTACGGGCTTGGAAAAGCAAGGGAAGTTCCGGAAGCCATAAAAAAAGCCGTTAACAGGGCCAAGAAGAACCTTGTTCTGCTTCCGTTAAAAGGAACAACGATACCTTTTGAAGTTACAGCCGAGTCAGATGCGGCAAAAGTACTTTTAAAACCGGCCTGTGCCGGTACCGGTGTCATCGCGGGTTCTGCTGTACGTGCCATTGTTGAATCCGCAGGCATTCACGATATCATTTCAAAATGCCTTGGAAGGACCACAAATCCGTTTAACGTGGTTTATGCGACTTTTAAAGCGATAGATATGCTTTGTGATCCGGAAAAAATAATAGCGTTAAGGAAGGGTAAATAACATGTCAAAGATTAAAGTTACCTTAAAAAGAGGGCTTGCCGGAAAGAATAATAAAAACAGGGAAATAGTCAGGGTGATGGGCCTTAGAAAAGTCGGCGACACCAAAGAATATGAAAAGACACCGTCGATTGAAGGTATGATTAAAAAAGTTGCGTACCTTTTAAATGTTGAAGAGAAATAACGGAGGATAACAAATGAAATTCAGCGATCTGAAGATAACTAAAAGCAAAAGAAAAAAGAAGACCAGAATCGGCCGAGGAATCGGAACCGGTATGGGTAAAACTTCTGCCTACGGCGCAAAAGGACAGAGGGCAAGAAGCGGCGGCGCCAAAGCGCCGTGGTTTGAAGGCGGACAGCAGAGGTTAACACAAAGGATTCCAAAGTCGGGCTTCAATAATCCTTTTCCTACAGAATATGAGATTGTAAATGTATCCACGCTTGATAAGAAATTTGAAGCCGGAGCTACGGTAGACGCAGCTGCACTTTATTCAAAAGGCTGCATAAGCAAAAAAGCATCGCTTGTCAAGATACTTGGAGACGGAGAAATAACGAAAGCATTAAAAGTGAAGGCCGACAAGTTATCCAAAACGGCTGAAGACAAGATCAAAAAAGCGGGCGGAGAGGTACTGGCTAAATGAATAATTCACTCGTAAACATATTCAGGATACCGGAGCTTAAGAAAAGGTTATTATTCGTGCTTGGAATGCTTTTTGTTTTCAGGCTTGGAACTCACATACCAACGCCGGGCATTGATACGCATGTTATGAACAGCCTTATCAGTTCCCAGTCGGGCGGTCTTCTTGGTTTTCTTGATATGTTCTCGGGCGGCGCGTTAAGAAATTTTACCATATTCGCGCTTGGAATTATGCCGTACATTTCAGCTTCAATTATACTTCAGCTTTTAACCGCGGTTATACCCGTACTTGAAGCTCTTTCAAAAGAAGGCGATGCGGGCAGGAAAAAGATTACACAGTATACAAGGTATCTGACAGTGGCTATCTGCGCTGTTCAGTCGTTTGGCATCACTTTCTGGCTAAAGTCAGTTAATGTCGGCGGAATGCCGCTTGTTCCGGAATTTTCTTTATTCTTTCAGATAACCACAATGCTGACGCTTACAACCGGCACCATATTTCTTATGTGGCTGGGCGAACAGATGACGGAACACGGCATAGGCAACGGTATGTCAATTCTTATCCTTGCCGGTATTCTTGCAAGCATTCCCGGTCAGTTTGTATCAATGGGAGCCCTTTGGAAAGCCGGTTCGATTAATCTTTTTCAGATAATAACTTTTGCAGCTATAATGATATCTCTTACGGCTTTGGCTGTGGTATCACAGCAGTCTTTCAGAAAGATACCTGTGCAATACGCTCAGAGAATAGTGGGCAGAAAAATATACAGGGGTCAGAGCACCAACCTTCCTTTAAAAGTTGATTATTCCGGTGTTATAGCCGTTATTTTTGCTTCGTCGGTTATGATATTACCGGCAATGATAGCAAAGTTTTTTGAAAGGCCGGGACAGACAGGGCTTACAGCTGACATTCTTAACGGAATTCAGGCATGGCTTGCGCCCGGAGCCCCCATTTATGTGCTGCTTTATATAGCGCTTATAATTTTCTTCTGTTATTTTTATACGGCTATATCTTTTAACCCGAATGACCTTGCGGAAAACATGAAAAAGAACGGCGGTTTTGTTCCTGGAATAAGGCCGGGAAAACCAACCGCGGATTATATTAATGACATTCTTACTCATATAACCCTTGGCGGAGCTTTAATGATTGTTGTAATAGCTGTAATACCGGATATGTTCGGCAGGATATTTGAAATAGGTTTTTATTTTGGCGGAACCACTATTTTGATTATAGTCGGTGTTGCATTGGATACTGTTTCACAGATGGAGTCACATCTTTTAATGAGGCACTATGACGGGTTTATGAAGACTGGAAAAATCAGAGGCCGCAGAGGCTAAATAACCGGAGGAAAAAAATGATTTTTATTTTATTAGGACCACCCGGAGCAGGAAAAGGAACATATTCACAGAAGTTAATTGAAATTTATAAGATACCTCAGATTTCAACCGGTGATATTTTAAGGGCATCAGTTAAAGCGGGAACGCCTGTAGGGCTTAAAGCGAAAGAATATATGGACAAAGGCGCTCTTGTGCCTGATGAAGTTATAATAGGTATCGTGGAAGAAAGAATTAAGGAAGACGACTGTAAAAACGGATTTTTGCTTGACGGTTTTCCAAGGACAGTTGCACAAGCGGATGCGCTTGGCGAACTTTTCAAAAAGAACAGCCTTGACCTTAAAGGCGTAATAAATATAATAGTGGACAAAGATGTTCTTTTCAAAAGGCTTACAGGACGCAGAATGTGCAAGGCTTGCGGCGCGGGATTTAATGTCAACACAATGCCGTCTAAGAAAGACGGAATATGTGACGCGTGCGGAGGAGAATTGTTCCAGAGAAACGATGACAAACCGGAAACAATAGAGAACAGGCTTGTGGTTTATGACAAACAGACCGCTCCCCTTATTGATTATTACAGGTCAAGAGAAGTGCTGAAGGATGTCAACGCTTCAAATGGAAGCGTTGATGAAATAGTTTCAAAGATAAAGGCAGCACTGGAAAGTAAGTAAAAATGATAGAATTAAAGACAAAAAAAGAGATAGAATTAATTGCCAAAAGCGGCGAGATATTAAGTGAAGTTCTTATAAAGATGAAAGAGATGATAAAGCCGGGAATAAGTACCGCTGAAATTAATCGTCTGGCAATAAAGATGGTTAAGGCCCACGGCGTAAAAGCCGCATTTCTGGGTTATAGAGGTTATCCGGCAGCAGTATGCGTATCAGTCAATAAAGAGGTTGTACATGGTATCCCTTCCGACAAAGAGATTTTAAAAGAAGGTGACATTGTCAGCCTTGATTTTGGCGTGGAACGTGAAGGTTATTTTTCGGACGCGGCATTAACAGTGCCTGTTGGAAAAATCTCCGGAAGGGCGCAGAAGCTGATAAAAGTAACGCAGGAAGCGCTGGCAAAAGGAATTGACATGGCGAAACCGGGCAACCACATATCTGACATTTCCGCGGCAGTTCAGAATTATGTGGAAGCAAACGGTTTTTCGGTGGTCAGGGACCTTTGCGGGCACGGAGTAGGAAAAAAAGTTCACGAAGACCCAATGATTCCAAATTTTGGAAAACCGGGGCAAGGGCCTTTAATTCAGCCCGGCATGGTGCTTGCAATTGAACCTATGGTAAATGCGGGCGGGTTTGAAGTGGCAACACTTGATGATGATTGGACAGTGGTCACAATGGATGGAAGCATTTCGGCTCATTTTGAACACACTGTGGCAATAACGGAAACCGGGAATCTGGTATTAACCCGGCATTCGTAAAAAACAAGGAGTATATATGTCAAAAGAGGACCTGATAGAAGCGGAAGGCACAATAGTAGAACCACTTCCGAATGCTACTTTCAGGGTGCAGATAGAAAGCGGGCATAAAGTTCTGGCTCATGTTTCAGGAAAAATGAGGATGAATTTTATAAAACTGCTTCCGGGCGATAAAGTTACAGTTCAACTTTCCCCGTATGACCTGACAAAAGGAAGAATAATATACAGGAAGACAAAATAAGAGGTGGAATGAAAAATGAAAGTAAGAGCATCGGTTAAGAAGATATGTGAGAAATGCAAAGTAATTAAGAGAAAAGGCAAAGTTAAAGTGATTTGTCAAAACCCCAAGCACAAACAGACTCAGGGATAAGGAGGCAATAATTTGGCACGTATATCCGGTATAGATTTACCTAAAAACAAAAGAATAGATGTGGCGCTTACATACATTTACGGTATAGGCGATGTTTTATCAAAGCAGATACTTGAAGACGCCAACGTAAAGCCTGATACAAGGGTTTTTAATCTTACAGAGGATGAAGCTTATAAGATTCAGGAAATAATGTTAAAGAAAGGCATCAAGTCGGAAGGCGACTTAAGGAAAGAAGTTTCGCAGGACATCAAGCGCCTTATGGACATCGGATGCTACAGGGGAATGAGGCACCGCAAAGGCCTTCCCGTGCACGGTCAGAGGACCAGAAGCAACGCAAGGACAAGAAAAGGACCAAGAAAAACAGTCGGCGCGAAAGTTAAAGCTGAATAATAATAAAGAGACAATTAAAAGGAGGTAGTATTTTTGGCTAAATCAAAAAAAACAAGTGCGATTCCGGAACTGGCGATAGCAAATGTCAATTCCACATTTAACAACACAATAATCAATATATCCACCAAAGAAGGGGATACCATTTCATGGGCAAGCGGCGGAAGCGTCGGCATGAAGGGTTCAAGAAAAAGCACTCCTTTTGCGGCACAGCTTGCCGCTGAGAAAGCCGGGAAAAAGGCTTTTGACGCGGGAGTTAAAAAGGTGGAAGTATTAGTTAAAGGCCCGGGAGAAGGCAGGGAACCCGCAATTAGGTCGCTGCAGGCAGTGGGACTTGAAATAATACTTATTAAAGATATTACGCCTATTCCCCACAACGGGTGCAGGCCGCCTAAAAAGAGAAGGGTATAACCCTTAAATAAAAGGAGGAAAGTCAATTGGCCAGGTATACAAAATCATTATGCAGGCAATGCAGAAGGGAAGGCTTGAAGCTGTTTCTTAAAGGCGACAGATGTTTTACGGAAAAGTGCGCTTTTTCAAGAAGGCCTCAGATTCCCGGACAGCATCATGATACTCAGAGAAGAAAGATTTCTGAATACGGAAAACAGTTAAGGGAAAAACAGAAAGTAAAAAGAATTTACGGCGTATTGGAACGCCAGTTCAGGAAATATTTTGAAGAGGCAAACAGACGTCAGGGAGAAACCGGCGAAAACCTCTTGAAAATTCTTGAAAAAAGGCTTGATAATACAATGCATAAAGCCGGCTTTGCGCAGTCAAGAAGAGAAGCCAGACAGCTTGTAAATCACGGCCACGTACTTGTAAATGGAAAAAGGGTAGACATCGCTTCGTATCAGGTAAAAGCAGGCGACAAGCTGACTCTTGATGAAAAAGCGCTTAGTCTTAATGCGGTAAAGAATTCACTTGCGATAGCACTTAAGAAAAGAAACGTGCCAACATGGATAGAGACTAACCATGAAGCAAAGACGGCAGTGGTAAAAAATGACCCGGCAAGAACTGATATTAATCTGCCTGTTCAGGAACAGCTTATAGTCGAGTTGTACTCCAAATAATAAAAATATAATTGAAAGGGGTTAACAACGGATGAAATGGAAAAATCTGCAGAAACCAAAAAAGCTTGAAAAAGAAGAATTAAGGGATAATTTTGGAAGGTTTATTTCGGAGCCTTTTGAAAGGGGTTACGCTGTTGCTATAGGAAACGCGATAAGAAGAATTCTTCTTTCGTCTATTCCGGGAGCTGCTGTTACTGCTGTTAAGATTGAAGGCGTTCAGCACGAGTTCGCGACAATAAAAGGCGTAATGGAAGACGTATCAGAAATAATCCTTAACATCAAGCAGCTTAAACTTGTGCTTGAAGGGGACGGTCCTAAGAAAATATATCTTGAAGCATCAGGTGAAAGGGAAGTAACTGCGGCTGACATAAAGGCAGACAGCGACATTAAATTCCTTAACCCACAGCTTCACATTGCCACGCTTACAAGCAGGGAAGCCAAGCTGATGATAGAAATGGAAGTTGACAGCGGCAGAGGTTATGTAACGGCAGAAAAGAATAAAAGGGATGACATGCCTTTGGGAACTATCCCAATTGACTCTATATTTACACCGGTTACAAATGTAAAGCTTGAGGTGGAAAATACAAGGGTTGGACAGATTACTGACTATGACAAATTAATCCTTGAAATAGGTACCGACAGCAGGGTTGCACCGGAAACGGCTTTAACTCAGGCAGCGCTTATATTAAGGGAATATCTGAATATCTTTATAACTCAGGAAGGCGAAATTGAGATTAAAGAAGACAAGATGGATGAAGAAAATGAAAAACAAAGGACATTACTTGGCAAGACTGTTGACGAACTTGAACTTTCTGTACGTTCCGCCAACTGCCTTAAGAATGCCAATATCAAGAGCATTATTGACCTTGTTACAAAGTCGGAAGTGGATATGTTAAAGTACAGAAATTTCGGCAGAAAATCGCTTAACGAAATAAAGGAAGTTCTTGTTGAAATGGGTCTTGGCCTTGGCATGAAGATTGACAAGGAAGTATTAAAAGAGATCAAAAAAGGCAAAAAGTAAAAACAAACATAGCTTAAAGGAGTATTAATATGAGGCACAGAAAGAAGGCAAAACAGTTCAATATGACATCGTCGCACAGAAGGGCAATGTTTAATAACCTTTCCCGCTCGCTGATATTGAACGGCAGGATACAAACAACGCTTCAGAGGGCAAAACAGTTAAAGATTTATGTGGAACCCATGATTACAAGGGCGAAAAGCGGAACAGTTCATGACAGAAGGGTTGTTGCGGCATTTCTTACAGATCCCGTGGCAGTAAAGAAGATGTTTGACGAAATTGGGCCTTTTTATAAGGAACGCAACGGCGGTTATACAAGAATTCTTAAGTATTACAATAGAAAAGGCGATAATGCGGAAATTGCCATAATTGAACTTGTGGACAAAGAAAAACTTTATAAGAAAGAAGAAGTAAAAGCGGAAGAAAAAGGAAAGAAACCAGTAAAGGTAAAAAAAGAAAAGCCCGCAAAAGAAAAGACTGAAAGCGCAAAGCCGGAAAAGAAAGAAAAAAAAGAAAAGAAAGAAGTTAAAAAAGAAGTAAAAAAATAAAATAACTTACTTATACGGAGGATGCTATGCCGATAGTTGGAACGAAAGAGATGTTTGCAAGGGCTAATAAAGAAGGTTATGCGGTTGGAGCTTTTAACGTAAATGACATGGAAATAGTTCAGGGTATTGTGGACGCGGCAAAGGAAGAAAAAGCACCTTTGATTCTTCAGGTTTCATCCGGAGCAAGAAAGTACGCAAGGCCGGGATATCTTGTTCACCTTGTAAAAGCCGCAGAAGAAGATTCAGGGCTTCCTATCGCGCTTCACCTTGACCATGGAGACGATTTTGAAATCTGCAAATCGTGCGTTGACGGCGGATTTACATCAGTTATGATAGACGGTTCCAAATATGACTTTGAAGAGAACATAAAGCTTACAAAACAGGTTGTTGAATACGCGCATTCAAAAGGCGTTGTGGTTGAAGCCGAACTTGGAAAACTTGCAGGAATAGAAGATGCTGTAAATGTATCAGCGGCTGACGCAAAGTTTACAAATCCGGAACAGGCCGCGGAGTTTATTAAAAGGACAGGCGTTGACTCGCTTGCTATCGCAATTGGTACAAGCCATGGCGCGTATAAATTTAAGGGCGAAGCAATGCTTGATTTTGCAAGGCTTGAAGAAATTATGAAGCTTATTCCCGCCGGATATCCGCTTGTTCTTCACGGAGCATCGTCAGTTCCTCAGGAACTTGTTGAAAAATGCAATCAGTACGGCGGAAAAATGCCGGGAGCCAAAGGCGTACCGGAAGATTTCTTAAGAAAAGCGGCAGGAATGGGCGTTGCAAAGATAAACATAGATTCTGATTTAAGGCTTGCAATGACTGCGACCATACGTGAAGTATTTGCCAAGACACCTGAAGAATTTGACCCAAGAAAGTATCTTGGACCTGCAAGGGATGCAATTAAGGCTGTTGTTAAAAACAAACTGAAAAATGTACTTGGATGCTCGGGGAAAGCTTAATTAATAAAAGTAAATAGTAAAATATAAGGCGGGATGCAAAAGCATCCCGCCTTTTTTATTAGGTATCGTACTTAAGACTTGCGCCGATTTAAGGCAGGAGAAATTAAGATGGAAAAGACGCGTATTAAAATAAAAAGAACATACTATGAAGCTGCGGCGCCTGTCATTGTTTCTGCAAGCAGGGCAACGGATATTCCGGCTTTTTTTGGGGAATGGTTTATAAAGAGGGTCAGAGCCGGGTATTGCGGAAAAATTAATCCTTACAGCGGCAAAAAAGAATACATATCATTTGCCAATACAAGGTTATTTGTGTTCTGGACAAAAAATCCTGAGCCGTTTATGCCTTATCTGGAAGAACTTGAAAAAACAGGCATAAATTATTATTTCTTATATACGCTGAACGATTATGAAAAAGAAGGCCTTGAACCGGACATTCCACAGCTTTCAAAACGTATTAAAACTTTTATTAAACTCTCTAAAATGCTTGGTGAAAAAAGGGTGTTCTGGCGTTTTGACCCGTTAATAATGATGCCGGGAATGACGGTTGAGAAGTTAGCCGCTAAAATTGAAAATATTGCCAAGCAAATTGCCCCGTACACATCAATATTAATTTTCAGTTTTATAGATATTAATAAATATAATAAAGTAAAAAATAATGCGGATAATAGTAAATCAGGTATAAGGGAATTTACAGAAAAAGAAAAAGCGCAGATGTTACAGAAACTGATTAAATTAACTGATAAATATGGGATAAAGCTTAGTCCGTGTGCTGTTGATTTTGATTTATCTTCTTTTGGTTTAAAACCCGGCGCCTGCATTGACCCTGTTCTTATGGCGGATATCTTTTCCGCTGATGCGGAGTTAATGACGTATATAGGGGCAAACGGAGTGCTGTTACCCGCAGAGATGGATTATTCCGGGCTTAAGGATAAAAATCAGCGTAAAGAATGTCTGTGCGCGCAGAGTAAAGATATAGGAGCATACAACACGTGCGGTAATGGCTGTATTTATTGTTACGCGGTTAAGTCGCATTTAAATGCTGCGGAAAATATGCTGGTAATAAAGAACAGGCAGGAAAATGACACGCTGGATTACAGCTCTTGATTAATAAATAAGGACTTGGTAAAATTGTTTTATAGAAACACCATGGGGGTTAGATGATATATTTAATTACAGGTGTGTCAGGGTCAGGCAAGACTACAGTTGGAAAAAAACTGGCAAACAGACTTAGTTGCCCGTATCACGAAGGCGATGACTATCACTCTGAAAAGGGTTTAGAACTTTTAAGTGAAGGGATTAATCTTTCAGAAAAAGACTGGAAAGACTGGATTTATGCTTTAAGGTCAGTGGTGGATATGGAAATTGCAATGCAGAAGAACGCTGTTATAACCGCCACTCTTCTAAAAGAAAAACAAAGAACGGCAATTATCGCAAACAGGCCGCAGATAAAGCTTATTTACTTAAAGGCCGACATGGAAACAGCAAAAGAAAGGTTAAGGCATAAGAAGAACCACATAAAACTTTTACAGTATCAGTTTGACAATCTTGAAGAGCCGGCAAACGCTTTGGTAATTGGCGTTGAGAAATCTCCGGACGAAATAGTTAATCAGATTTTAATCTGACATAAAAATAAAATTTTTTTATAATAAAAAATCTTGACATTAAATGACTTTTTCTATATTATATCAATGTTTTTAACATAGGGGACATACGAGCGAGCGGGAACATTTACTTCTAACATCAGTACTGTCTGACTAAATCCCTTTGTTACATGACCTGTGATTTTTGCAATTATATTTCAGGGGTGTAGAGGGTGTTCCGGGCATTAACGAGATGACCGGGGCGGTACAGGCGGGTAACACCGCCTGGTTTTTTTGAAAGAAGCAGTTATAGAGAGTCTCAGAAGACATAGAGGGGTTTTATGAGATTATATTTTTTACAGCACTCCGGTTTTGCCGTGAGCCATAGAGGGCACGGCAAAACCGGAGTCACATTTTTTAATCCACAAAACAAACAATCCAAAACTTTATCCAAATCTATCCTTATATTTTTTTCGGTATATCCTTATGCGCATTATTAAACCTTTAAAAGGCCAGGCAGTAACGGAATATCTGCTTGCGGCGGGCCTTGTTATATTTGCATGCGCCGGCTTAAGCGGTTTTCTGCAGGGAATTGCTGACGGTTTTCTTAATTTTATTACATTAATTTTTTTAATACCAATACCATAATGAGAGGGGGTGACTACGTGAAAAAATTAATTGGATCCAATAAAGGGCAGGGAATGACTGAGTACATTCTTATTATTGCGTTAATCGCGCTGTTTGTAATAGGCGGGGTAAAGTTTTTTGGAAAAAAAGTAAAGGCCGGTTTTAATGATGCTGCTGATCAGATTGAAAGCAGTGTAAATGAAGGTATAGAAAAGGGAAAACACGCAAACGGAGGCGGATAAAAATAAAAAATAGGGCGCTTGGATATTCCGGGCGCCCTGTTTATTTTTATATAAATTATGATGGAACTTAAAAAAAATAAAGGTCAGAGTATTCTGGAATTTTCAATCATATTTCCGCTGTTTTTACTGTTTGTTCTTGGCATGGCACAGCTGGCGCTTATTTTTATAAACGCTATGATGTTAAAATATGCGGCGTATATGAGTGCCAGGGCCGCCGTGGTAAGGCAGGCGGATGAGCGGGTTGAGTATGCCAGAAAAGCAGAGGGCATTTTAAGGCTTATGTATGACGCGGTAAACAATTATTCCGGTGACACATCAGAAATCGCGGCCGGTACCGTGAAAAACTTTCTTGCAAGGCGTGTTATTGAATTTGCTTCATATGAAGAAGGCGCGGCCGTGGAAGAAACTGCTATTGAAAGTTCTTCGGCGGGTGAATTTGTCAGGGTTGTTGTTTCATATAATATGCCTTTAAAGGTGCCGGTGGTAAAAAATATTTTTGGTTTTTTTCAGAAAAACTTTATTAATTACGGCTCCGCATACATTGGATTTCCTTTTTATAAGATTACTGCTTCGGCAGTGATGAGGTTGGAATGAGACGTTCTATACAAAAAAACCGCGGACAAATTCTTGTGCCGTCAATTCTGGCTGTAGTGGCGTTATTTATGACAGTAATCCTTATACTTGAAGTTTCAAACGTTATGATAGAAAAGATAAAAGCCCAGAACGCGGCTGATTCGGCTGCGGTTGAAGCCGGATTATGGTACGCAAGAAGCCTGAATGTTGTTTCGGTAAGCAATAAGATTCTTGCCGTGTCCGCGATTGCCGCGTCTGTCTGTGAATTGTTGGGATTAAAAGGAGCTATGAAAGCGGTGGAAATGGTGCAAAAAGTTCAGGATGCATTTGCAGGAACGGGTGATTTTGAGAAACTGCCATTTGAACCTGTTCCGGGGCTTTTGTGCGCGGCGGTTGTAAGAAATGGTATTAATAACGGCGCTGCCGCGGTGCCTTTGTTTAATATTGATAACAGTGAAAAAGCATTGCTTCCGTCTTTTAATCTTAAGCGCAGGTATGCTACGGAATTGTTGATGCCGGAAAAGAATAGCCCCGGCAAGTACTCTTATAAAAGAAAAAGCGACGGCAAAAGGATTTATGTGGATAAAAAAGATGTGCGCTGGGATGAGAATTTGAATCATGGCAAGGGCGGAAATATCACAAAGAAAGGACGCGGGCTGCCGTCAAGAATATTGAAAGAAGAAAAAGGGCTTATTCCGCTTGATATTATTGAAAAAGATAAGGAACACACTATACTGGTGATTTTGTGCATGGAGAAAAAAGGTTTTATTTTTAAAAATGGTTTTTTTAAAAGTAAGAAGGGAGCGCTTAAGAAATATTTTACAGCCACTTCAATGGTCCGCGTTTCCGGGGGTAATATGGATATTCTTGATATAAACGCCGCCAATTACGAAAGTAAGTTAACGCCCGTTAAACTGCCGCAGATTAATCCGGAGCTGATTAAAACGGTTGAAAACTATATGAATATTAAAGGCTATAATCCGGATGCGGATTTATCGGCGGCGGCGGATATATTAAGAGAAGGGGTAATTATTCATTGAAAATAATACATGGTGCAAATAAAGGCCAGGCAATGGCGGAATTCATTATCATACTTCCGCTCCTGCTTTTAATGTTTGTGGCCGTTTTGCAGTTCTTTTTACTGGCAGTAGACCGCATCAAGCTTGAAATGACAGTAAGAGAGGTGATGCGATTTGTCACGACGCACGGAGAAGACCAGGAACAGTTGGAGTCTTTTGCCAGGGAATTTGCAAAAAATGAAGGTTTAAAACCCGATAATTTAACCGTTATTAAAGGCGAAAAACAGGAGCCCGGAATAAAAGGGAAAATGGCAGGTTTCGCGGAAAAATTTACGGGCGTAAAAATAAAACTTGAATATTACAGGCAGGGTCCGGAATTATTCAAAAGAATTACAGGTAAAAACGGAATTACTTTAAAAACAGAAATTTTTACCGCAACCGGCGGGCCTATGAAATTTGTTTTAAGTAAAAAAGACAAAGACGCGCTGGAAGATTATAGAAAGGAAACAGCTGATGAAAGCCCTGTGGATTAGTTCCTTATTGATATTGTTTACTATTAATCTATCTGCTTATGTATATGAGAAATCGGATGCAGCTGCTTCGGCTGATAACTTTCAAAAGTTAATTGAAACAGGCGGTATTAAAGCCAGGATAAACGGCAGAGAGATGCAGATAAGCAGGTATTTAACAGAAGAATCACCTGATGAAATAAAAAAGAGAATTATTTCAGGAAATGTTTTAAGTGAAAGGATTAATGTGGATGCGTCATTTTATGGCCTTGTCATAGGTGCATTATTTCCGGAGGAAAGCACGAAAGGGTACGAAGTTTTCTTTGTGGAAAAAGGTAAGGATATAAATATCACGGCTATATCAGAAACTGAAAACGGCTGCGCGGTTGTAATTGCAGTCATTAAAAGCAATGAGTACAAGAATTATGAGTCTTTTTATGATGATAAAATTCGCCACCCGAAGGATATAAAAAAAATCGCAAGTGTCGAACTTTTGGATGGCGATATTACCGTAAATTACTTTAACTTATATGAAATGGGCTCGGAAAGCGCGCAAAGCATAATCAAAGAATACGCAGCGGGGTTCAAAAAGGATAAGTGGGATGTTACGGATATAAGCGCAAGAAATGGGGAGGCATCTATTGTTGCAAAAAAAGACAATAAGCAGGTTTATATTTCTGCTGATATAAATTCAGAAACGGGTAAGTATTTAATTTTTGTATTGGGCTAAAACATAGAGGAGGAAATATGAAGTTTATGCAAGGGGTAAGCAAAGAAAACAGTCTTTTAATATTGGCTCTGGTTTGCGGGCTTGCCGCCGCAGGAGCGGGTTATGGTTTTTTGACTTTTAAAGAAAGAAATCTTATGTCCGGAATGCAGCCGGTAAAAGTGCTGGCAGCCGCCGGGTATATCGCAGCTAATTCGGAAATTGAGAAAAAGAGCGTGGAATATATTGAGATGCCGGCGAAATTCGTGACGAAAGCGCACATTACCGATTTTAAGCAGGCCGAATCAAAACTGGCTATAGTACCGTTTATAAAAGGCGAGCCTGTATTATCCAATAAGATAAGCGACAGGGGCAGCGAATTAAATATGTCAATTCCGACAGGTTTAAGGGCAATGACAGTATCGGTGGATGAAGAGTCGGGAGTGGGCTATATGATAAAACCGGGTGATAACGTGGACATTCTTTTAACCTTTGAAACCGCAGAAAATCAGAGGCTTTATACGGCTACTGCCACTATTCTACAGTCCGTAAGGGTGATAGGCGTTGGCACAAACTTTAAAGCGGGTGCCGCGGGAAAAGATTATAACTCGGTGACTTTGGCATTAACCCCGGAAGAGGCGGAACTTCTGACTTTTTCAAAAGATAAAGGCAGAATTAATCTGGCGCTTAGGCCCCTGGGAGACAGGGTAAAACAGAATGTAAAACTGGCATCATTTAATGAACTTATGAAACAGATAAAAGCAAATGAAAAGAGCGAAGAGGAAATTAAAAGGGATTACATCATAAATTCTCAGACAAAAAAGGAAGTGACGGATAATGAAATTAAACCAAGAATGTAAGGTGATTGTAACGGCAATCTTTATGTGTTTGTTGGGCGTTTCCGTTTTGGCGGCAGGCAGAAGCATCACCGTTAAAGAAGGCGGTTCTAAAGTTGTTAAAACCGATGACGTGGAAAGGGTTGAAGTAATAAAAGAAGATGTGGCATCGGCGCTGATAATTTCAAAAAAAGAGATAATAATTGAAGGGAAAAAAGAAGGCGTAAGCGCTGTAAATATATATGGTAAAGGCGGTATGAATACAGTGTTGATTAACGTTAAAAAAGCCGCTTCTTCGGAACAGATGATAGAGGTTGATGTTCAGGTGATGGAAATAAGCGGAATGGACTCTTCGGACCTTGGATTAGACTGGCCGACTTTATTAAATGGGTCTGCGGGAAAAGACGGTGAAGGGCAGGCGTTATTACTTGGGCCGTTAAATGTGGCGGAAAGCGGGGCTCCGCTTCTGGCGTTTGGAAAATTTTCAAGAGGCAATATAAACCTGTTTCTTGATTTTATGGTTAAAAATAACTATGGGAAGATTCTTGCAAAGCCGAAGATATTGACTTCCAGCGGTAACAAAGCCAAATTTCTTTCCGGCGGAGAAATACCGATTGCGCTTGTTAATGATAATGGAGGCGCGGATGTGGAATGGAAAGAATACGGGGTTTCTCTTGAGATACATCCTGAAATTAAGAAAAATGGCCATATAAAAGCAGGGCTTAAAGCGGAAGTAAGCAATTTAGACTACGCGAATGCCATCAGTTTAGGCACCGGCGGTTCGGTTATGCCGGCGTTAAAAACAAGATGGGCGGAAACCACAATTTCAGTAACTCCGGAAGATACAATTGTGATAGCGGGGCTTATACAGAACGAAGATGTGATGGTTTCCAGCGGCGTTCCTGTATTATCAGGAATTCCAATATTGGGTGAATTATTTAAAAATACCCATAAAGAGAGCAAGAAGACAGAACTTGTTATTTTTGTAACGACAAGAATAATTGACGCAGGTGAAATTTAATGAAAAAAGTATTAACGCTGATAAACGGGCGTGCCGGGGCCGGCAAAACAACGCTTGCTTTTAATGCGGCTGAATATTTTGCATCAATAAAAAAACACAAGTCCTGCGTTTTTGAATTTGAAAAGGACGTGAATGATTTTGAAGCCGTTTACAGAAACAGCGAAGACTTTGAAAAGACGAAGGAAGCAGGCATGTATAAATGCAGATATACTGATTTATACTGCGGTTTTGGCGGTGAAGCACAGCTTGAAAAAGTACTGAAAGATCAGTCTTTTAAGGCGGTTATTATTGACACGGATGATTTTCCGGGAATTAAAATAACTGATATTTCTGACAGGGTAATAATTCCCGCTTTGCTTTCGCAGCCGGATTTAAGGCATGCCGTATATGCGCTGGACAGATTAAACGAAAACGGATACCCGGCGAATAAGGTGGATATAGTAGTTAACAGGATTGACGGCAGTTTCTTGAAAAAAGAAGATATATCAGGTATATTTTCCGGCAAAGAAATTACCGGCGTCCTGCCGTATGATAAAGAGGTGAATGATTTACAGAAAAAGGGCAGGCTGCTATGCGGAGGAAAAGCAAAAGGCCTTTTTTGCCATGAGTTTAAAAATATTTTTGATTTAATATATGAAAAATGCGGTGATTCAGGGCCTAAAGAGTTTTCTTCAGAAAACTTAAATGCCGGCGCAAACCCCGCGGAAAATTCAAAACCTCAGTTAAAAGACGCAAAAATATCAATAAAGAAAGAAGTCAACAGAAAACTGTTTGAGAAAATAGACCTTAGAAAGATGGAACATCAGGTAATGAATAACCCTGCGGCCAAAGAGCGTTTTTACGCGGATATTAAAGAAAAAATTAAAACGGCGGTTGATGAAACCGGATTAATACATACAGGCAAAGACAGGGATGTAATGGTAAGCGAGATTTTTGATGAAGTGACGGGGCTTGGAGCGATACAGGAACTGTTACGGGATGATGACATAAGCGAAATAATGGTAAACAGGCATGATAAAATTTATATAGAAAAGGCAGGGAAAATTAAGGATTCAAACAGGGAATACACGGACAGCGAAGCGGTAATAAGGGCTATTGAACGTATTGTGATGCCTATTGGCAGAAGCATAGATGAAAGCAGGCCCTATGTAGATGCCAGGCTTGCTGACGGGTCAAGGGTTAACGCGGTAATACCTCCGCTTGCGTTAGACGGGCCTGTAATTACAATCAGGAAATTTTCTAAAAATAAGCTTTCAATAAATGACCTTGTAAAACTTGGAAGCCTTACGGAAGAAGCGGCGGATTATCTTGAGAAATCCGTCAAAAACAGAAAAAATATCCTTATATCCGGGGGGACCGGATCAGGTAAAACCACGCTTTTAAATGTTATTTCATCATTTATACCCGCGGATGAAAGGATAGTGACAATTGAAGATTCCGCGGAATTAAAGCTTCCGCAGGAGCACGTGGTAAGGCTGGAATCAAGGCCTGCCAATATTGAGGGCAGGGGTGAAATTACGATAAGAGACCTTGTAAAAAATTCATTAAGGATGAGGCCTGACAGGATAGTGGTTGGGGAATGCCGCGGCGGGGAAGCGCTGGATATGCTGCAGGCAATGAATACCGGGCATGACGGGTCTATTACCACCGTACATGCCAATACTCCGCGTGACGCGCTGTCCAGGGTGGAAGTTATGGTGTTAATGGCAGGTATGGATCTGCCGGTAAAAGCGATAAGGGAGCAGATTAAAAGCGCCATAAACATTGTGATTCAACAGGCAAGATTTAAAGACGGGAAAAGAAGGGTAACACATATATCAGAGATTACAGGAATGGAAATCGACACGATTCTTATGCATAATGTCTTTGAATTTGTAAAATCCGCGGATAACGCGGCGGACGGCTGTGAAGGGGAATTAAAAAGGGTGGATGGGATATGGGTTTAATTATATAAAACTCTTTCATCGATAAGCATCAACACCGCAATAATCAAAATGGATATGGCTGCAATTATAAGAAGTGTTCTGACGATGAAGAGCTGGCAATGCTCGAAATCGCCGCACGCGAGGCCGAAATTGGTCTCTGGAGTCAACCAAACCCTATTCCACAATGGGAATTTAGAAAAAATTAAGTCACTACTTTTCGCGTTTTATACCGTTCTGCTATCAAAAAAAGATAAATACTTGGCTAAAAAGGATTTTTCTATCACTCTTGTCTAATATTTGATAGGATACTTGTATATACCGCTATGGAGGGAAATATGAAAAGAATATTAATATTTGTTTTATTGCTAGCAAATAATCAATGGATTTATGCTACGCCAGACGCTATAAATTATGAAGAAGTTCAAATTTTGGGATATGATGATACCAATTATTATTACATCTTAAATTATCATCATGCGCAAGCTTCTCATTATGCGAAGAGCTATACAGGTGTTAAGTTTGTGTGTAGGAGTTTTGATAATGAAATAGTATTTACTAAAAACATATACATGAAAACAAGTGAAAGGGACATAAATACGGGTAAAATAACTGAAGAAGTAGTTCCGGCAGACATATTTAATATCGGAATTTTTTTAAAGGAACAACATATAAAGCAATTCAGATTACCTAATGTAAAAGAAGTCAAATATGATGCTGACGGTTTCTATTATGGTGATGAAAATGATAAAAGATATTACGCAAGGAACAAATTTTTGATAAATAAGTTGAATTACGAAATAACGTTTCCAAAAAGTAAGTTGATTGAAATGGTGCATGAAGGTTGGGATGAAAAGAATAAGAAAACTATAGCATTGATTAAGATTGTAAATAATGATTATCAAGGATCGTCCGTTGTTCGAGAAATTGTATTTATAAAACAATGATTATGTTTGCGAGTAAATCAAGACAAATTTCACATAATGTATAATATGCGAAATTTTTATGAAATGTTAAGAATTTGTTTCAGTTTTACTGCGTTTTTTATTGATAGGCCGGCGTAGTTGTTGTTGAAGACAACATAAACCTTTTTTGCCGCAGAGGCGGCCTTTGAGATTTCTTTGGCGAAGAATTCAAGTTCTTTATCGGTATAGTCATACTCTACTTTTTCTTCTTTTGGCAGAAACTGCCAGTTTTTATTTCTTCCGTGAAATCTGAAAAAAGCGATATCTGATGTCAGCCGGCTTAAAAACGGCATCATGTGGTTTACGTGCGGTTCGTCCACGTTGCAGCAGCCAAGGCTGTGGTTTTTCAGGAAATTATATGTTTCTTCTACGGCCCATTTTTCGTTTCTGAATTCTACGGACAGGGGGGTATCTTTAAAAGCGGACCTGCATAATTCTAAATACCTGAAATTATCCGCGGATGGCAGAAAAAAAGCGGGGAACTGAAGTAATACGGTTGCAAGTTTACCCTTATCTTTAAAGGGTTTTATAACGTACAGGAATTTTTCTATGTATTTCATTGCATCGTCAATAGCGGATTTTTTATTGTCGGTTTTATCGTGAAATGGGGCGTGTGTTATACCTGCATAAGCTTTCGCAATAAATTCAAAATCAGGGGATGTTTTTCTTTCCATGCCGGCGGTTGATTTGGAGGAGATAAGGGCATAAAAGGTGACATCAATTTCAACGCAGTTAAAATCCAGTTCTTTTTCGTAATATGCAAGTTCCTGCGCGGGTTTAAGCCCGTCAGGATATATAACCCCGTTCCATGTAGTGTCGGTAAAACCTGCTGTGCATATCCGTATTTTTGTTTTGTCCATAATGCCACCCTCATGCATTTATATAGCAGAAGAGTGGAACAATTGCAAGAAGAGGAGAAGTGATTATTCTCCCAGAAGGTAATCTATGATTTCTGTGGCGGTGTTTTCGGGCAACGCGCCGACCACGCACGCGGCGGAGTTTCCTGATTTATCAATGATGAATAAACTGGGGTAGGCGCGGACTTCATAGCCGCTTTTTGTAAGTGAAGCCCTGTCCGCCAGGCAGAAATAATATGGATAGTTTTTATCTTTTATGAAATTTTTTACGTTTTCTGCGTTATCATCTGAGGCTGCAACAATTATGAAATCTTTGTCTTTATATCTTTCCTGTAGGGTTTTAAAACTTTCAAGTTCGTTAAGGCAGTGGCCGCACCAGGTGGTCCAGACTGTAAAAAAAACCACTTTGCCTTTAAAATCGGACATGTTTTTGACTGTGCCGTCAAGATTTGTAACCTTAACCTGCGATACGAATGAATTTGGTTTGATATTACCCAGTGTGCCGCAGCCGTAAAATACGGCTGCGGACACTGTAATAATTATCAGAAAAATATAACGTTTCATTTTTATTTATAAGCCTTAAAGTCCGCTTCAAATACTTCTTTTGGCCTGTAGCCCACGTACTGCCTGACCACGTTGCCTTTTTTGTCAATTACAAATGTTGTGGGTATTCCACGAATGCCGCCGTAAGTTGTAGCTGTATCTCTGTCTGCGAGAGCAATGGGATAGTTAATGCCATACTGTGAGGCAAAAGCTTTAACTTTTTCAGCGTCATCAAGGGCGGCGCCTATTATTGCAAGCCCGTCTTTGCCATACTGCGACTGCAGTTCAATAAAGAAAGGAATTTCTGCTTTGCAGGGAGGGCACCAGGTCGCCCAAAAATCCAGGATTACCACTTTTCCCTTATAGTCAGAAAGTTTTATAGTGCTTCCGTCAATTCCGGTAAGGGAAAAATCCGGCGCGGCGTATGCTTTTGCCACGGAATTACCATTTTCTTTGCTTACTTTTGGCGCTTTGGAAGATCCGCAGCTTACCAGAGAGAACACAAACAGTGCAGCTAAAGATAAAGATAATAATTTTTTCATTAAATCCTCCTGTTATTTGGCAAAGCCGTCAAGAAAGCTGAGCATTCCCGCAATTCTTGTAAGGCCGCCTGTCATCATAAGTATACCGATTATTATAAGAAGTATACCCGCGATAATTTCAATTTTATTCATGTGTTTTTTCATTTTTGTGAACCACTTAAAGAAGAAGGTGATACTGTAAGCGGTAAGCATGAAGGGAATTCCAAGCCCAAGTGAATACAGGGCAAGAAGCAGAATGCCGTAGCCTACGGAATCTCCCGTTGCTGCAATTGCAAGAATTCCCGCTAAGATAGGGCCTATGCAGGGAGTCCAGCCAAAGGCAAAAGCCAGGCCAAGCAGGAATGATTCAAACAGATTCATGGGTTCTTTGGACTGGTGTATCCGTTTTTCGTGGTAAAGCGCTTTGATTTTGAAAATACCTGTCATGTGCAGCCCCAGTATAATTACCACTATTCCGGCTATCATGGAAAAGGTATTCAGATGCTGAAGCAGGAATTTTCCTATGAAAGTGGCGGAAGCGCCCAATGATATAAAGATGACGGAAAAGCCCGTTACAAAAGCAAAAGAGTTCCAGATTACGTCATGCTTTATTTTTTTAAGGTTTTCGCGTTCCATCATTTCTTTTAATGATGAACCGGAAATGAAAGAAATATATCCGGGTATTAAAGGAAGGACGCACGGAGATAAAAAAGAAATTATCCCCGCTAAAAACGCCGTAATTAATGTTATTTCCGCTGTATGTTCCATTTTTTCCTCCTGAATTATGATAATTATAGCTTAAACATCAGATAATAAAAACAATTATTTAAAGTTATTTATAATTTTTTCCAGATATCTGTTTAAAAGGATTTGTTCCCGGGCTTTTAAGCCTTTTAAAGCGTGGTCTTTAATCATTCTTGTGCATTGTTTTCCTTTTTTTATAACCGCTTTTGCTTTGGGGGACAGGGACAGTATTTTTAACCTTTGGTCTTTTATATCCGTGTTAATAATAACCCATCCGGCGCTGTGAAGCCGTTTAATTGTTCCGGAAATAGTCGGTTTATCAGATTTAAGGTTTGACGCTATATCTTTGGATTTTGTTACGCCGGAAGATATCTCTTTAATGACGTCCCATTGGGTTCTGGTAAGGCATGAACCGCGAAGGCGGTCATTAAATCCGCACCGTACAACTTTAGCCGCTTTTTTTAAAAGTGAAACTGTATCCTGCATGTGGGGCTTCCTTTTGTTTAAATTTATAGTTAGTATACTAACTATAATAACATAAGTCAAGTTATAAAATGTTGAAAGTTTAACGGTTTGACAAAGGCGGGCGCGTATAATATAGTGTTTTCAAATAAATTGCAGTGCTGGTTAATAAGGGATTGGAGGCTGAAAAAATGACAAATAAAGAAAAAGCGCTTGAAATGTTCGGTAACGGTTATAACTGTTCGCAGTCTGTTTTTGCGGCGGTAGTCACTGATGATCTGCTGGATAGAAAAGTTAAGATATCTCTTGCGGCGGGTTTTGGGGCGGGTATTGGAAGAAACGCGGAAACCTGCGGGGCTGTATCGGGGGCGATAATGGCATTAGGCGCTGTACTAATAGAAAAAGAATTTGCTTCGGATTCGGCGCTGAAGGCCGATGGAATTATGCTGGCAGATAAGTTTGTAAAAAAATTCAGGGCCGAAAAGAGCACTATAATATGCAGGGAATTGTTGGGTTATGATTTAAGCAAACCTGAAGAAGATGAAATTCTTAAAAATAATGGAAGTTACAGGATTAAATGCGCGGATTTTGTCGGCCTGGCCGTGGAAATAGCCGAAGGTATAATAAAAGAATACAAAGATAAATGATAAGTGATAAGTGCCTGAAGACCCTTTTAAATAATCATTTCTAACGCTGTTTTTTTACCCGGTGACTGCATATCTGCGTATTGACCATACCCCTTTTTCTGGACCACTCATAACTGGAGTCCAAGTGCTTGTTTTTCAGTTTCTTGCTGCATCTTAATCGTAAACT
>JAFGWA010000003.1 GCA_016937715.1 Candidatus Goldiibacteriota bacterium | reverse complement strand
CGTTTGAATAGTAAACGGGGGTATCAGACCGGTTAATTATCTTTACATAATATCTTCGCTCCTGCGTTCCCTGCATCTGACAGGTAACCATTAAATCAAGTTTTTTTGTTGTATCTGCACCGCAGGGGAAAAAATTATCAGACCCGCTGATAAAAGTATTAGCGATAATTATCAAAATAGCCGCCCAAAGAAACCTGCGTAACGCATGTATATTCAATTTTCACCCATCCCAATGATGTAAAATTAAATTTACTTTATTACACAAATAAACATTTGTCAAATGAATTTTTGGTTAAATACAAAGGTTAACAATTATGATAAAGATTTTCTTGAAATAAAGAAAAATTATTTTGTTATTGTTTTGCTTTAATGTTTTTTTGTCCGGGAAGTATAAAAATCATTGCTCTTTTCATACCTTTGAAGTCGTTAAATGTGGATAAGTATGTCCAGTTTTTATTGTGGAAAACTTTTTTAACGTCCTCTTCCGTGTTGTCCCCGATTTCCAGAACCATATAACCGCCCGGGTTTAAGATGTTCTTTCCGGAAGAGGCAAGCTTTTTGTAAAATGAAAGCCCGTCTTTTTTGTCTGTAAGGGCGGCTGAGGGTTCGTGTAATACCTCTTTTTGCAGTTTGGACATGGCTGTTTTTGTTATATATGGGGGGTTGGATATAATAATATCAAATTTCAAGAGTGATTTGCGGGTTAAGGTAAAAAAATTGCCCGATTTAGCTGTTATACGCCCTTTTACGCCGTACTTCTTTGCGTTAAGGCGTGTTAGCGATATAGCCTTTTTAGATATGTCTATGGCGGTTATATGGGCTATTTGGGGGCATTCCAGGCACAGTGTCACACTTATTATTCCGCTTCCGGGGCCAAGCTCTGCCGCAAGTGTTTTGGGTTTAAGCGGAAGTGATTTCACCGCCTCTATTACCGCTTCGGTATCCTGCCTGGGAATTAATACCCCTTTTTTACAGACAAAATCATTGCCGTAAAAATGGGCGGTACCTGTTAGGTATTGAAGCGGGATTCCTGATGCCCTTTTATGAGCAAGCTTAAATAATTTCTTTACGCTCATTCCCGGAAGATTATCCTGAAACTTCGCGTATAAAGACGGTTTATCAATACCTGTAAGAAACATTAAAAGTTCCGCGGCTTCAAATTTTGAAACCTGTTTATCAAGCCCCCTGCCTTCTGAAATATAATCCGCGGCTTTATTCAGTGCTTCGTATATTTTCATATTATCAGATGCTGTTTTCCATAAGCTTTTTAGTGTTTTCTTCGCTAAGTTTTTCTATAAACTGATCAATGTCGCCCTGCATAACACCTTCAAGGTTGTAGGATGTAAGGCCTATCCTGTGGTCGGTGACGCGGTTCTGCGGGTAATTGTATGTCCTTATTTTTTCGCTGCGGTCGCCGGAACCAATCTGTGAACGCCTTTCGCTGTCGGTTATCGCCTTTTCATCGCCTTCGGTCTTGGCCTTTACCCTTGCCGAAAGAATAGAAAGCGCCTTTTCTTTATTCTTAATCTGTGACCTTCCGTCCTGACAGTAGACTTCAATACCTGTGGGTATGTGATGGGCTCTTACCGCGGATTCTGTCCTGTTAACGTGCTGACCGCCGGCGCCTGACGCGCGGCATACGTCTATTCGTATTTCAGCCATGTTTAAATTGAACTCTTTTTCTTCCTGTTCCGGAAGCACGTAAACTGTCGCCGCGGAAGTGTGAACTCTGCCGCTGGTCTCTGTATCCGGTACGCGCTGCACCCTGTGCGCGCCGCTTTCGTAACGAAGCTTGCCGTATGCGCCTTTTCCGTTCACAAAGAATATTATTTCTTTAAAGCCGCCAAGCTCGGTCGGGCTGCTTGTCACTGTTTCAATTGTATAGCCGTGGGTCTCCGCGTATTTAACATACATGCGGTATAAATCTCCCGCAAAAAGGCCGGCTTCATCGCCGCCTGTACCGGCGCGTATTTCCACGATGGCGTTCTTTTTGTCATTGGGGTCGCTTGGGGTAAGTATTATTCTTAATTCCTCGCGTTTCTTTTCCAGTTTTGGCGTTAAATCCTCTATCTCTGCTTTGGCCATATCCACAAGTTCTTTTTCCTGTTCCGTGCGCATCATGTGGTCCGCGTCTTTTATGGCATGGTCAAGCGCTGTATATGCGTCATATATTTCCACTATTTCGGAATATTCTGAATGCTGCCTTGCTTTTTTCTGAAAAAGTTCGTTGTTGGAAATTACCTGCGGATCGGAAAGTTCCGCTGTAAGTTTTTCATATTCGCGTTTTATTTTTGCGGCTTTTTCAAACATTTTATTGCCTCCGGTTAAATTGATTTTTATATATAAAAAAAAGCACCCGTTACGCCTTTTATAAAAGGCAGACCGGGTGCTTATATAAACAGCTAAAGTTTTACTGCTGCGGGTTTGTGCTTTTTTTCAAGTTTTAAAACTTCTTCAATTGACCTTGCGGCCACTTCAAGCATCTTCGCGTCGGGTTCTTTTGTGGTGATTCTCTGAAATGCCAGCCCCGGCGCTATTAATATTTTTATGAAAAAATTATTCTGGAACTTATCGGAAAATTTCAGCAGTTCGTATGACAGCCCCGCGATTGGGATTAAAAGCGGAATTTCCAGCAGTATCCTCTGCCATATCTTAAATTCCGGCGGCAGCAATAATACAAAGATTATAATGCTGACCAGCATGGTTAAAAAAATAAAAGCCGTGCCGCACCTTGGGTGAAGCGTTGTATACGGTTTCATGTTATTTTGCGTCAGTTTCTTGCCGGCTTCAAAGGTATATATGGCTTTGTGCTCCGCCCCGTGATACATAAAAAGGCGCTTAACGTCTTCCATAAATGAAATTCCCCAGATATATAAAAAGAATATTGCCAGTTTAAATGACACCACAATAAGGTTAAACAAAACCCTGTTGCCTGCAAGTTCGGGCATTGCTTTTTCAAGCAGTTTGGTTCCCTGTACAGGCAGATATATAAAAAGAAACAAAGCAAACGCGAAAGAAAAAATATAAGTTATTGTCATTTCCAGTTTTTCTTTTTTCTCTTTTTTTACAGTTTCAGCTTTGGATAATTTTTTCTTCTTTTTGTTTTCGTAACCTTCTTCGTATATCTGCGCGGAATAATCCAGCGCTTTAAATCCAAGGGTCATGGACTCTATAAGCGATACAAAACCTCTTAAGACAGGCCATTTTAAAAACGGGTATTTTTTTGTTATCGAATTGACCGGCGCGGACATGGATTTAATAGTGCCGTCTTTGTGGCGTACGGATACGGCGTAATAATTTGGCGAGCGCATAAGCACGCCTTCTATTACCGCCTGCCCTCCCACGCTCATTTTCTTTGTACCGCGGGAAACTGATTTTTTTGTTTTTTTAACTGTCATTTTTATTCCTTATTGTCAGAATTGTATTTTTTTCTGACTTCTGTTATTTTACCGCAGGCCATTTTGCCTTCCGGGCACGGCCCGTTTACACAGCCCGGTCCGGCGTTTTTAAATATCAAAGGAGCTGCTATTTTTGCTTCTTCAAGCATTAAATCCGCCATTTCGTGAATTTCCCACTGTGCCCTGTTGCAGCACCTTTTCTCAAAGAAGTGCAGAAGCTCGCGCGCGTTCATGGTAACCACTATCTTGGTTTCTGCCGCGTTGGGAAGCACATACCTGGCATCTTCTTTGGGAATGCCGGCGTCAGTCATGGATTTGTAGAATGCATTAATGGTTTCCATCATGGAATCAAACTGTTTTTTAAGTTCGGGTTTGTTTTCTATGGTGTGGGGTGTGATGTAGTCAAAGCCGGATTCATTAACATAACGCTGGCTCTGCTGCGAATAGGACGCGATTCTGTGGCGCACCAGCTGGTGTGTCAAAGCGCGCGACACGCCTTCTATAATGAAACTAAAAGACATGTGTTCCAGGACAGAGTAATGGCCAAGGTCATTTATTTTGTTGATAAATGAAGCAATGGTTTCATCGGTAAGTGTTCCGGTTATTTTATTATAGCCGCCGCTGGAATAACAAAGTTTTCCCGCTATGGCGGCTATTTTTTCGCCGTCAGCTGTATGTGACAGAAGTTTAACAAACACGGCCATATCCGCCGGACTTCCGCTAAGCCTTTGTTTCCTCTTTCTTTGTGCTTTTTGCAGCCCTTTTCTTGAATTTCTCTACCCTGCCGTCAGTATCAAGGAACTTCTGAACGCCTGTAAAGAAAGGGTGACAGTTAGAACAAACTTCCACCTTCAAGTCTCCCGCTGTGCTGTGTGTTTCAAATGAATTACCGCATGCGCATACAACCGTTGCTGTTTTGTAATCCGGGTGTATTCCCTGTTTCATGTTTCTGTTACCTCCGTTAATCTGTTTTCATGGCATCAATAAATGCCTTATTATTCTTTGTTTTGGATATTTTGTCAACCAGGAATTCCATTATTTCCGCGGGCTTCATCTTGCTTAAAAGGGCTTTCCGAAGTATCCATAATTTGTTTATTTCTTCCCTTGAAAGCAGAAGCTCTTCTTTTCTTGTGCCGGATTTGCTGATGTCAATTGCCGGGTAAAGGCGTTTTTCCGCAAGTTCGCGCGATAAGTCAATTTCGCTGTTGCCGGTGCCTTTAAATTCTTCAAATATAACATCGTCCATTTTGCTGCCTGTTTCAATAAGCGCGGTCGCTATAATCGTCAAAGAGCCGCCTTCTTCTATTGCCCTGGCCGCTCCAAAGAAGCGTTTGGGTTTTTGCAGAGCGTTACTGTCAATACCGCCGGAAAGTACTTTTCCGCTGGAAGGCGCGACCGCGTTATAGGCGCGCGCAAGGCGCGTGATGCTGTCAAGAAGTATAACCACGTCGCGTTTGCTTTCTACAAGCCTTTTGGCTTTTTCTATAACCATTTCCGCGACCTGAATATGCCTTGTGGGCGGTTCGTCAAATGTGGAAGACACAACTTCGCCTTTTACCGTACGTTCCATATCGGTTACTTCTTCGGGGCGTTCGTCAATTAAAAGCACTATAAGGTAAATTTCCGGGTGGTTATCCGTTATGCTGTTGGCAATTTTCTGCATAAGGACTGTTTTACCTGTCCTTGGCGGGGCAACTATAAGCGCCCTTTGGCCTTTGCCAAGAGGCGTGAAAAGGTCCATTACCCTCATGGAAATGTTTTCCCTGTCTTTTGTTTCAAGGTTTATCTTATGTTCGGGATAAAGCGGGGTTAAGTTGTCAAAGAAGATTTTATCTTTAATTTTTTCAGGGTCTTCGCTGTTAATTGTGCCAACTTTTAAAAGCGCGAAGTATTTTTCCCCTTCTTTTGGCGGGCGAATCTGGCCGGCTATCATGTCGCCTGTCCTTAAGTCAAACTTGCGTATCTGCGAAGGCGATACGTAAATGTCATCGGGCCCCGGAAGATAGTTGTAATTTGGCGAACGAAGAAACCCAAATCCGTCAGGAAGGATTTCAAGTACGCCTTCCCCGAAAACCAATCCGTCTTTCTGGGATTCGGTTTCCATAAGTTTCATGATAAGATCCTGTTTCTTAAGGCCGCTTAAGTTGTCAATCTTCATGTCTTTCGCGATCTTCTGAAGTTCGGATACTTTCATTGTTTTTAGTTCATTTACATTCATTAATTATTACCTCCGGGATTATAAAGGGGATATTTTTCTGCCCTTTTTTGGAATTTCATACGGATGTGTCCCTGTATTACTTTGCTTCCATAACAATATTATAGATTTATTGCGTAAAAGTCAATTAAAAATATGAAATATTTTTGTGTTTATCTTCTTTGTGTTATGTTTTTTCTATGTGTAAGACCTTTTTTTAATGCGTTTCTTGAAGTTAACCCGGTATTAAATTGATATTGATGAAATTTTTGTAATAATCTAATTGCATGACATGGCGTACATCTTAACATCTCCGCCATTAACATCCGTTATCCATGAGGAATATGAGGATGGCATCCCGTTATTTGTTACAATATCACTCCATGGATAGTATCCGTACTTAAGCCCTGTATCGCTTGTACTATTACATTTTATTGATGAAGAGTCCGAGCAGGATACAAGCCAGTATTTTGATCCGGAAACCAGGGCAGTTGCCGGTATAGATGCGGTATTCCAGCCAATTGTCCCGCTCTTGATTTCAGTCTGTGATAGAAGTGTACCAGGGGAACCGCTGTTGTCGGTATATATGCCTATTATGTAATCTGACGCGCTTTCAAGTTTAACGGATAATTTAGAAATGGTGACATCGGCTGACATTACAAAGTCATGGCCGAAAAGGAATTCCGCGCTGAGTGAAGTGTTGTCATCGTCCTGATTATATCCAAAAGAATAGCCGCAAACCGTTGATGCCGCAGGAGAAGTTTCTGTACAGGCGGTAAAAATCAATAATAATGATGTGAAAACAAAAAACGCAATTAAAAATGTTTTTTTCATTTTATCCCCGTTTATCTGTCCCGGTATGGTTTTTTAAATGCCTGCCGAGTCAATTAATTTTAAAAACAGTTCAATAATATTTTAGTAAGAACATCCCGAAGCGTATAAATGATTCCTGTAACTTGTTGTATTGACCCAGGTGCCGCCGCTTGGCATTACTCCGGCTGTTTCTATTGCGTCGATATCTGTTTCGCCAAAAACATATCTGTTGTAACTTGTGTAAGCGGCATCTGTAGAACCGGGCACCCATGCATTCGCGGAGAAAACGAACCAAAAAGAAGTTCCCGCGGTTAAAATGTACGGCGTTGAAAGCGAAGAGGTAAACCATCCGGCGGAAGCTGCTGTTTTTACGCCTGTCCATGCAAGCATACTGCCCGGGGTTCCGGAATTATCGCTGTAAATTCCAATACAATACTTGCCTGCTGCCGCCAGTTCAATAGAGAGGGCTGTAACTGATGTTTCCGCGTTAGGGGTAAATTTATGCGCGTATAAATTATTTGGGCCCGAACTTCCGTTTGAGTTACTGGAATTTGAACCGAATTTTATGCCGCAAACCATTGTTGCTGTCATTGTGACAGTGGCGGTTACGGTTGATGTCCGGGTTATTGTTGAAGTCGCGGTAATTGTCGGTGTTACTGTAAACGTGCCTATTGGCGTGGCTGTTGCCTGTTCCGCCTGCGGTGTTGTGGGTGATTTTTTATTACACGCGATAAGAAATGCTGAAACTAATAAGGCTGAGAGAAGAATAACGGTTAATTTTTTCACAATAGCTCCCTTTTTTAGATTAAAGAATATTCTGTTTATTTATCTCATTAAATAAATTGTCATTTTGTTCGGCATGTCATAAATTTCCATGCTGTATGTGTATCCTTCTGTTTTGCCTTTAAGTTTTTCCGCGAACATCGGGTAAACTTTACCGATGCCAAGCAGGATCGAAAGCGGGTTTGTAAAAGGATGCGTGGCAACAAGGCTCTGTTTTGATTCAAGAATTTTTACCTTAAATTTTGAAGTCAAAAGCGGGGCTTTTTTAATATCATCGCCTTCAAGGATACATCCGATTTCGCTTCTTAATTTTTCTTTGGCAACTGTTTTTGGGTCGTCAAGATAAATGCCAAAACCTTTTGTGGGGTTTACCCCGAATTCCGCCACCAGAGTCTGATATACATCCATTCCCGCCTTGTTTGCTTTCGCGTAATCCCCTGTCTGTTCAACATAAACAACAACATAAGGCCCGCTTAAAGCTTCTGTCACCTGAACCTTAAAGAACAGCCCCGCGTGGATTAAAAGCCCCACAATAGCCAGCAGTATAATTCCAAGTATAATTCCCGATACTACAAATACTTTTTTCATGATTACCCTCCGTTTTTTTTATTTCCCGGAAACATTTATAACACAAATAATGTTATTTGTAATGTGAAATTTTTAAAGTAATTTATACTGCCTGCTATTTACGTAAATGCCCGTTAATTTAATGATATAATAATATTAAAAAATAATGACTTTGGAATAATTATAAGATAATTAAAAGGATAAACGTGATGAACGAACAGATACTTTCAATTATAATAACTTTCGCTGGAAGTTCCATAAACAGTATTTCCCAGGCAATACAGAAAATAGGCCTTGATACCCGGCGTTTAAAAAAACGTAAAGGATGGGCAATCTGGCTTTTGGGGTCGTGCCTTATGGCTGCCACCCCTTTCATTTTTATGTACGCCACTTCCCTGGGCGGGGTTTCGCTTGTGGGGGCCATGTCAGGCACGGGCCTTGCCGCGCTTATTTTATTCTCCCATTACGTCATGAAAGAAGAAATTACCGCAAATGAACTGGCGGGCGTGGTAATGATACTTGGGGCGTCGGTGCTTATAGGTATTTTTTCAAGGGGCGAAGCGATTGAATCTATAATAGACCTGTTTTTATTATATATTTATATGGCAATAACGGTTATAACTTACATTGTCCTGACAGCGATATCGTTTAAGACGGGTAAAATGAAGGGTATTGTTTTGGGCGGGTTTGCCGGGTCTTTGGCAGGCTTTATCACCCTTTTTCAGAAAGTAACAACGTCAAATCCCTTAAATGCCGCTTCCCTTTTTTCCAATCCGTTCTTCTACGCCTGGATTGTAATAGGCGCTGTGGCTTTTATAATTCTTCAGTTTTCATACACCAAAGGCAGGGCTATACGCATAATCCCGTTTTTCGCGGCCAATTCAATAGTAATACCGGTAATCGGCGGAGTGGTGTGTTTTAAAGAATACCTGAATCTTTTCCAGTGGCTTGGTATTTTTCTTATTATCACAGGCGTATACATAAAAAACACCGGCAAAGAACGCGCGTAATAAATACCCGTTGACAAAGTATTTTACCTGTTATATAAGTATTTATCCGATACAGCCAAATGCCGCTATCGTCTAACGGTTAGGACACAGGGTTCTCAATCCTATAATCGGGGTTCGATTCCCCGTAGCGGTACCAGATTTACCGGATAAGGAGAAGTTTTATGCCTGACGAACACAGCCATGAAGAGCATAATCATTCGCACGGACATCATCACCATCACGCGCAGGGTGAAAAAGGCCTTGTATTAAGCATTATTATCAACGCCGGAATCACAGCGGCGGAGATTATTGGCGGTATTTTATCCGGTTCCCTTGCCCTTTTATCAGATGCCTTTCATAACCTGTCAGATGTCATATCGCTTATCATTTCCTATATAGCCATATTAATAGGAAAAAAGTCAAAGAGCGTAAGCAAAACATATGGCTACAAACGGGCGGAAATTTTAGCCGCGTTAATAAATGTTCTGGCGCTGTTTTTTGTCTGCGGATACATAATATTTGAAGCCATAGAAAGGTTTCAGCACCCGCAGCCCATCAAAGTGCGGCTTATGCTTGCAATTGCGGCTATAGGGCTTTTGGGCAACGGAATTTCGGTGTTATTGCTTTTTAAAGACGCCAAAGATAATTTAAACGTAAAAAGCGCTTTTTTGCATCTTATGGCGGATACAATTTCATCTGTCGCGGTAATAATAACCGCGGTTGTCCTTATGTTCAAGCCCTGGTATATTCTGGACGCGGCTATATCCATACTTATTGCCGCCTATATTGCCAAAGAGAGTTTTGGGATACTTATGGAAACCCTGAATATACTTATGCAGGGCGCGCCTAAAAATATAGATGACACCAAGATAAAGAAACGATTAAAAGAAGAAATATCCCTTGGCATAATTGACGTGCATCACATTCATATGTGGGAAATTTCCCCGGGAAAAGTTGTTTTTGACGCCCACGTGGCAGTGCCTAAAGATAAGTTAAGGGACGCGGACGATATTATTCACGGGATAAATGTAATACTTGCGGGGGAATTTAAGATTTGCCACTCAACCATCCAGCTTGAATCAGAGGAATTTGACCACTGTATTTCCTGCGATATATAAAATTACCGCGGCCGTTTTAAATTTATTCCATCATTTCTTCAAGGGCTTCTTCGTCGTGCGCTTTTAAAGACAAAAACGCGACGCCAAACTGCCGGTCGGAAGCTTTTACCCATTTAATCTGCGCGAATACGGTAAAATTAGCGTCAGGTTTTATAAGTTCCGCTTTTATAATATCGCCCGGCTTGCCTATTATGTCGCCTTCCACCCTTATGCCGCCGGCGCTTAAGTCTTTGCTTAAGCCCATGGCCCTTTTAATCTGTGTGGTAAATTCGGTAGGGACAAGCATATAATTTATTTCGTAATTTTTCTCAACCCTTTTTTGTTTCCTTTTTTCAAGATATAATTTGCCTTTTGCCATGTTTTATACCCCTTTATTAAGTTTTAAGCATTATATCATAAACAATAAAAATTCAACTTATTTTTCAAGCGTAACCCTGTATTTCTGAAGTTCGGCCGGCACGTACCATTCTGTAAAGTTATACCCTATGCCCGCGGGTTCGGGTTTTATTCCGTGTATTCTTTTGTGTATTACAGGAAGCGTATATGGCGAATAAATGAATGTATATGGGGCGTCTTTGGCGATAAGGGCGTGTATTTTTCTGTAAATTGCCTTTCTTTTTTCCGTATCGTATGTTGACCTTCCTTCTTCCAGAAGTTCATCCACCTGCGGGTTTTTATATCCGATAAAGTTAAATTCTCCCTCATCTGTTTTGGAAGAATGCCAGATGTCATAGCAGTCAGGGTCGCGCGTAAGGCTCCACCCCATTACAACGGCGTCAAATTTCTTTTTATTTATGAAGTCGGTTATAAATATGTTCCATGCCAGGACACGCACATTTACCTTTATGCCAAGTTTTGAAAATTCCTGCTGCGCGATAGCGGCTATTTCTTCCCGTTCTTTATTGCCCTGATTGGTGGCAAGGGTGAATTCAAATGGTATGCCGTTTCTTTCCAATATGCCGTCAGTACCTTTTACCCATCCGTCTTCTTTTAAAAGCCGCGCGGCTTTTTCCGGATTGTATTCATAAGGTTTTACATTTTCGTCATAAGCGTACGAGCCGGGGATAAACGGCCCGCTTATAGGCCTTGCCATTCCCCTGCGGACGTTTTTTATTATTTCTGCCGTGTTTATGGCGTAACTTAACGCCTGCCGCGTTTTAACCGAAGCAAAGGCGGGGTTTTCCTGATTATATCCTATATAAGTGTACAGAAAAGCGGGAACAACAAATTTATTAAAATTTTTATTAAAGTGTACGGTATTTGCTTTTGTAAAATACAAATCTGAAGACAGCTCCATCATATCCGCGCTGCCGGACTGCAGGTTCATAAACTGCACTGACTGATCCGGTATTACCCGGAACATATAATTGGTAATGTAGGGCGCGCCGTCAAAATGCGTTTTATTTGATACAAGTTCCAAAGAACGTCCGGTTTTCCAGTTCTTAAAAGTATAAGGCCCCGTACCGACCGGCGCGCGGTTAAAAGCGGCAGTGTTTATGTCTTTTCCGGCAAGCAGGTGCGCCGGAAGTATTCCCGTGCCCCAGTATTGCAAGGCGGGGGCAAATGGTTTTTTATACAGTACTTCCAACGTATAATCATCAATTACTCTTACGCTTTTTACCGGTTCAAAAAGGCTTCTATATGATGTTTTTGTATCAGGCGCCATATAAGCGTCATAGGTAAACTTAACGTCATTAGCGGTAAAAGGTTTCCCGTCATGCCATTTGACGTTATTTTTTAAGTGAAATATTATAGTCAGCCCGCCGTTTTTTATTTCCCAGTTATCCGCAAGGTCCCCTATAAGGTTAAGATTTTTATCAAATTTAACAAGCCCGTTAAAAACCAGGTCGTTTATGGCCGCGGATGCGGAATCGGACGACAGTACGGGATTTAATATGGCGGGCTCCCCTGTTGATGTATCAATCAGCATATCGCCGTAAGCTGGGGCGTCTGTATATTTTTCTTTAAGGGTATAAGTATCTTTTTTAGAGCATCCGGAGATAAGAATGACCGCTGTTAATAAAACAAGGATAATTTCTTTCACGTTGCACCCTCTTTATCTGTTTTTCGGATTAACAAAAAAGGCCGCGTTAAATTTAACGCGGCCTTTTTTTATGTCTGTTTTTTATTTATTTTCTACCGGAACTACAGGCGCTTCTGATACAGGAGCCTGAGCCGGAACGGCAGATTCCGCCTGTTTTACGGAATCAAGAACTCCGCTGTAACCGCCGGATCTTTTTGCCTGAAAAAGGGCAAGCGTAAGCGATGTTACCATAAATAATATAGCCACAAAAATTGTGGCTTTAGTTATAAAGTTTTTGCTGCCGCCCGCGCCAAACATTGTATTAGCCGCGCCCGCGCCGAACGCAAAGCCCACATCCGCGCCTTTTCCCGTCTGAAGAAGGACTATTATTATCAGCAGAAGTGCGTTTATTACGTGTACTACAAGAAGAATGTTATACAGCATTTATATGGCTCCTTTTACTTTTTGAATTTAACTATGGCTTCAAAAGAATCAGCTTTCAATGCCGCGCCGCCTACAAGTGCGCCGTCTATGTCGGGCTGTGCCATAAGTTCTTTTACGTTGTCGGGTTTTACGCTTCCGCCGTACTGTATCCTGATGGAATTCGCGGTAGCTTCGTCATAAATGGCTTTTAATTCGCCGCGGATCATGGCATGTACTTCCTGCGCCTGTTCTTTTGTCGCCACTTTTCCTGTGCCTATAGCCCATACAGGCTCATATGCTATTACTATGTTTTTTGCTTTTTCTTTTGGAATATCTTTAAGCCCTTCCACAACCTGTGCTTTTACGATAGAGTTGGTTGTTCCGTTTTCGCGCTGTTCCAGTGTTTCGCCCACGCACATAATCGGGACAAGCGAGTATTCAAAAGCCACTTTAACTTTTTCGTTGACGGAACTGTTTGTTTCGCCAAAATACTGCCTGCGTTCTGAATGGCCGATGATTACATAATGACAGCCAACGGAACGAAGCATCAAAGGCGAGATTTCGCCGGTAAACGCGCCTTCCTGTTTTGGATACATGTTCTGGGCGCCAAGTTTGATGTTGGAACCTTTGATTATTTCGTTAACAGATGCAAGGTTGGTAAACGTGGGGCAAATTGCCACTTCTGTTTCTTCCGGGTTTACGTCCTTTAAGCAATTCTTTAAACTTTCTGCCAGTGTTTTTGATTCTTCAAGATCCTTGTACATCTTCCAGTTTCCTGCAATTATCGGTATTCTCAATTTATTCCTCCGTAAAATATTTTTAGTTTATTATTTGTTTGTTAAAGCAGCCACGCCGGGTAATTCTTTGCCTTCAACAAATTCCATTGAAGCTCCGCCGCCGGTTGAGACGTGTGTCATTTTATCTGAAAGCTTAAGTTTTTTGATTGCGGATGCTGAATCTCCGCCGCCTACAACTGTTACGGCGCCTGATTCCGCAAGCGCCTTGCCGACTTCAAGCGTTCCTTTAGAGAACTGTTCCACTTCAAAAACACCCATTGGCCCGTTCCAGAAAATGGTTTTGGATTTGGATATTATATTTCTGAATTTATCTATTGTATTCTTTCCGATGTCAACGCCTTCCCAGCCGTCATCAATGGAATCCCTTAATACTTCTTTATATTCAGCTGTTTTAAGCGCTGTCATAAAGTCTTCGCCTGACTGTGGTGTCTTTGCCACAATGTGGTCAATGGGAAGATAGATAGCCACATTTTTATCCAGCGCTGTCTTCATAATTTCTTTTGCCGTCATCACTTTATCTTTTTCGCATAAAGAATCGCCGATTTCACGCCCTTTAGCCCTTAAGAATGTATATGCCATTCCGCCGCCTATAATAAGCCCGTCCACTTTATTTAAAAGGTTTTCTATCACCATTATCTTATCGCTTACTTTGGCGCCGCCAAGGATCGCGATAAAAGGTTTTTTAGGATTTTCAAGCATTTCGCCCAGGAATTTAAGTTCTTTTTCCATTAAGAATCCTGCTGCTGATTTTTTTACAAATTTAGTCATGCCCTCTGTGGACGCGTGCGCCCTGTGTGCGGTTCCGAATGCGTCATTAACGTAAATATCCGCGTTTTCCGCAAGCTGTTTTGAAAAATCAGCGTCATTTTTTTCTTCCTGTTTGTAAAACCGCAGATTTTCAAGAAGTGTCACGTCGCCGTCTTTCATTGAATCCACGGCTGTTTTTACCTGCGCGCCGATACAGTCATTAACAAACTTTACGTCTTTTCCTATAAGTTCGGATAATTTTTTAGCGCAGACATCAAGCGAAAATTCAGGTTTCTTTTCGCCTTTTGGCCTGCCAAGGTGCGATGCAAGGATAAGTTTTCCGCCTTTTTCTATAATATATTTAATTGAAGGTATGGCGGCTTTTATTCTATTGTCAGATGTTATGTTTCTGTCCGTGTCAAGCGGGACATTAAAGTCCACCCTCATGAAAACCCTTTTTCCTTTAAGATCCGTTTCGGTAAGGTCAGCCAGTGAAAGTTTTGCCATTAATCCTGCACCTCTTTTATCAGTTTAAAAGCCGGCAGTGAAACCTTTTGGGCTTCACTGCCGGCCTGTTTAAATTATATTGATATTACTTAAGGCCTTTTGCAACCATGTAATCAGCAAGGTCAACTACCCTGTTTGAATAACCCCATTCATTGTCATACCATGAAAGAATTTTAACCATGTTGCCTACAACGTATGTGCAGTCTCCGTCAACTGTGGAAGAATGCGGGTCGTTTACAAAATCGTGTGAAACCAAAGGAAGGTCTGTATAAGCCAGAATTCCCTTCATGGATCCTTCTGAGGCTTCTTTTAACATCGCGTTTACTTCTTCTTTTGTAACGTCCCTTTTCATTTCAAAGGTAACGTCTACAACTGATACGTTAGGCGTGGGAACGCGCATTGCGTATCCGTTAAGTTTGCCTTTAAGTTCCGGCATAACAAGCGAAATTGCTTTTGCAGCGCCTGTGGATGTGGGAATCATTGAAACCGCGGCAGCCCTTGCCCTTCTTAAGTCTTTATGGGGCGCGTCAAGAATCTTCTGGTCATTGGTGTAGCTGTGGATTGTTGTCATTAAGCCCTTTACGATTCCGATCTTGTCCTGAAGTACTTTGGTGAAAGGAGCAAGGCAGTTTGTCGTGCAGGAAGCGTTTGATACAACATTGTGGGCTTTTGCGTCATATTCATTTTCGTTAACGCCCATTACTATTGTTTTATCTTCGCCTTTTGCCGGAGCGGAAATAATAACCTTTTTTGCTCCGCCGCTTGTGATATGAACCTGCGCTTTTTCCTTGTCTGTGAAGAAACCGGTTGATTCAATAACCAGGTCAATGCCAAGTGTGTTCCATTTGATTGCTGCCGGGTCTTTTTCTTTGAATACTTTGATCTTTTTACCGTTGATTACAAGGTCTTCGCCGTCTGCTTTTACGTCCCCTTCAAAAATTCCCTGAACTGAATCATACTTGAAAAGGTGAGCAAGTGTCTTCGCGTCTGTTAAGTCATTTACCGCAACAACTTCAAGCTGGGAGTTCTTCTTAAGCAAAAGCGCCTTAAGAACATTTCTACCGATACGTCCAAAACCATTGATACCTACCTGTACTGCCATATCCGTGCCTCCTGGTAAAATAATTTGGTAATACTTTTTTTTAAAATTCAAAAAATATATTCACATAATACCCCTGATTTGTCAACATAATTATATGTGAAAATAATCACGTGGATTTATGAATACATCATATTTATCATAGCCTCTTTGGTACAAAACAGGCGTCTAAATGAAAAAAAGGCCTGATTTAAAGAGTGATTACCCTCTTGTTTTTATTGCTTTATTTATGGCTTTGAAAGCTTCATCAACCGTAATTAAATCCATGCATTCCCGTGTGCCTTTAGGGCAGTCATTTTTCGCGCAATTTATGCATTCAAGGCGGTGCATAAGCGCAATATGCCCGTCTTTTTCCAGGTAAGGGTGCCATTCTACAGGGTCTTCCGGGCCAAAGAAAGTCACTGTCGCAACGCCCAGCGCCGCTGCCATATGCCGCAATCCCGAGTCGTTGCCGGCAAACGCCCGTAGCTGCTTTAAAAGAAAAGCAAGTTTAAGAAAGTCAAGGCCGCAGTATAATGACGCGCCGCCGCCTATTGCCGCTGTTATTTCGCCGGCAAGCGCCCTTTCGGAAGAGGCCGCAAAAACCGCAATGTGTTTATTTTCCGATGATAATTTTCTGCCAAGTTCAATGAAGTTCTCTTTTTTCCACATTTTTGCGGGCCTTTTGGCGCCCACTCCAAAGCCGATTGTATCCGGCGGCAGGGTCTCGTCTATGTACTTAATGTCTTTTTCTTTTAAAATAAGTTTTGTTTTAATGCTTCCGGCGGAAGGTGTTTTTATGTCAAGCGGCGTTAAGGTTTCCATATCCCTTATGGTTATGGGTTTTGCTTTCTCTTCTATGCCAAGCGGGACGGAAGTAAAATAGTCCCTTCCGCTGTGATTATGGACAAGCCTTAATTTCGCGCCGCTAAGCCGCGTAATAAGAGCGCTTCTGAAAGTGGCGTGAAGGTTAACGGCAATATCAAACTTATATTTACGCAGTTTAAATATCAGTTTTATAAAACTTAAAAATGATTTTTTGTCATAAGTTAAGACTTCGGAAACATTGGGCAGCAGAAATTTAAAGTTTTCGTATTCTTTTTTTAATACATAGACAATTTTGGGGGAATTGCAGTTGTCATACACGGCCTGAATAACCGGCGTTGACAGTACAATATCACCGATATCGCGAAGTTTTATTATAAGTATTCTGTTTACGTTTTTTAACAAGTTTTAACCCGCTTTTATTCATAAAGCTTAAAATAAAAAATACCACAGGCTGTTGACCCATGGTATTTTGAAAACGTGACATCATATTTAAGGCCTGTGAAGTTCTTCGTGTTCCGTTATAAGTTTTTTAACTTTATACTCTTTTTTCTCCGCCATTTCATTGAACTGGCGCACATATGAATTAAAAAGGTCGGTAAACTTAATCACTTTTTTCTGGGCGAAAAACATTTCTTTTTTGTTTTTATTATATCTGTCCTGTGCTTCGTCAAGCCGCTGTATTGTTTCCGGGTTTTCTTTCAGAATTTTTTCAACGATTTTCATGCCGTTTTCAATTTCGTAGTAATCCTCGTGAAATTCATCAACCTGAAGGCGGGCATGCTGTAAGGTATATTCGGCCTTATCGGCGTATTTTGCCCATTTTGTTTCAACTTTATCCCTTTCGTGAATGGCCGCGTAAGTGTGAACCGACGCGATTGATTTGCCCATATCAAGCAGCAGTCCGTCCATTTTGGAGCGCAGCTGAGCTTCGTATCTTTTTGAATCCGTATTAATCCTGAAAAGGTATGTTTTAACATCCGTAAGGTACTGCCATGCGCTTACGTCTTTTTTGTTGAATACAACAATCATGGTTGCGGTTGGAACAGGAGTTGTCACCAGCGAAGCGTCGTCAAAAAATACGGCTTCCGTGCCCGGGCCGTCTGCCGCGCCGCCGATTTTCACTTCTCCGTTTGATGTGTTCTTGGAGCCGCTTTCGGCAAGTTTTTCATTTTTTTCCTCTGTTTCCTTCTTTTTTTCAGAAGCGTTAACAACAGGCGCCATTAAAAAAATTATTATAAAAGCCAGTGATAAAACAGCCTTAAATGAACGCATTAGTTCCTCCTAAGCGGTTATTATTTAATATAAAAACTATTCTAAATTAGCCAAATACAAAAGTCAAGAAATAAAAACTGTAAGGTTTATACTCTTGAAATTAGACGTGCGGTTTTAGGGGTTGGTTTACCGGAATTAAGCCGGAATAAGTTCTTTGTTAATTTTCTCGGTGCGGGAAACAGGCTTGCGTTCCGGGCTTTCCATCCATTCGTCAATAATGGATTTTTTAAAACGCCAGCTGCCGGCTATCTTAACGCCGGGAATTCTGCCTTTTCCGGCAAGTTTATAAATGGTGACAGGTTTTACTTTTAACATCAGTGCAAGGTCTTTTATAGTTAAAATTTCACCGCTCATTACATCGCCTTCGCTTCGCGTTCGTTTATAAAATTTTCCAGCGCTTTTGCATCATCATCTTTAAGGGCAATGAAACTTAAGCCCGCTTCATAAATACCGTCTTTATTGGCAAGCCTGCACCATTGGACCTCGCAGAAAGCTTTTATAAGTAATGATTCGTTTTCAATTGGAAGTTCAACGCGGATGACATTTCCTTCGCCGATTTTGTGCGGCAATATTACGCATACGCCGCCCTTGGAAATGTTTCTTGTTGAAGCTTTTTCGTATTTAAAAGATGTTAGTGTATCTTCCCCGTCTCCAAGTACTTTATATCTTAATATTCCTTCTATATCGGTGCGTGTTTCCATTCTTTTTTCAAGGTAACTGGCTGTCATGATTCCTCCTAAAAATAATATACATTGAATGAAGCAAGAATTATGCCGATATAAAATACCACAAACGCTATGTTTTATTGGGGTTTTTTAGAAAAAATGTCCCTCTTAGGACATTTTTTTGCGTTTTGTCCTTACAGGGACAATATCGGCTATCTGATATTTTTCAATTTTATGCATCAGAATCTTTCTTGTGATGCCAAGGATTTTAGCCGCGTGAGTCTGGTTGCCGCGGGTTTTTGAAAGCGCGTTTATTATTGAACGTTTTTCAACCTCTGATAACGGCATATTTGCCGGTATCATATCATCGGCGGCATCGCGCATAGAGTCGTTATAAGAAGATAAATTTAAATCGGAAGGCCTTATGAAATTACCTGATGAAATAACGGCGGCTTCTTCAAGCGCGTTTTTTAATTCCCTGATATTGCCGGGCCACCTGTATTCTATCATAAGTTCAAGCGCGTCATCAGAAATGGATTTCTGTTCAAGGCCGTTTCTTAGGCATATTTCCTTAAGGAACTGCACGGCAAGAAGCGGAATGTCGCTTTTTCTTTCCCTTAAAGGAGGCAGGTTAATGGTGATGACGTTAAGGCGGTAATAAAGATCTTCCCTGAAATTACCTTTATTAACCTCTTCTTTAAGGTCGGAATTTGTGGCGCTTATTATGCGCACGTCAACATCCTTTAACTTATTGCTTCCAAGCGGTTCAACTTTGCGTTCTTCAAGCACACGCAGCAGTTTTACCTGGGCTTTGTGGTTTATATTTCCTATTTCGTCAAGAAACAGAGTGCCTTTATCCGCGGCTTCAAATTTTCCGGGTTTGGTATTATAGGCGCCTGTAAACGCGCCTTTCTGATAACCAAACAGTTCTGATTCCTGAAGCCCTTCCGGAATGGCTGCCATATTAATTGATATAAGCTTGTTTTTTGCCCGTTTTGAAAGGTTGTGTATGGCTTTGGCGACCATTTCTTTGCCTGTGCCGCTTTCGCCGGTTATAAATACAGTGGAATCAACCGCGGCTATGCTGGTGATTTTTCTGAAAATATCCCTCATTTTTTTTGATTTGCCTATCATATTTTCAAAAGTGTTTTTGCCTTCTATCTGGCCTTTTAAAATTGCAAGTTCTTCTTTCATTTCAAGTTTTTCAAATATTTTCTGCAGCGTCATTTTAAGTTCGTCAAAATTAAGCGGTTTCTGCAGGTAATTTTCTATTCCAAGTTTCATTGCTTCAACGGCGGATTCTATGTTCCCAAAAGCGGTCATTATTATTACCACCACGTCTTTGTCCAGCTGGCGGATCTTTCTGTATAATTCAAGGCCGTCCATTCCGGGCATTTTAAGGTCAACAAGCGCAACCTGCACGGTTTCGCGTTTTAATAAAAGCGGCACTTTTTCCGGCTCGGCTTCCGTATAAACTTCATATCCTGTTTCTTCAAGGATTGCTTTAATTACCTTTAAAGCTGAACGGTTGTCATCTACGACAAGTACTTTTCTGGCGCTCATCTTTTTAAGCTCCTTTTTTCCACGGGGATGGAAATTGTAAATACGGAACCCTTATTCAGTTTGCTTTCAATTGAAAGGTCTCCGCCGTGTTTTTTAACTATAGACCTGCTGATGGCAAGCCCTATACCCATGCCCTCTTTTTTTGTGGTGAAAAAAGGGGTGGAAATGCGGGAAAGGTCTTTTTTGGAGATTCCGCAGCCGTTATCCGCCACCTTTATATAGATATAATTATCGTCGCCTGACAGGCGTATTTCAACCCTTGGCGAAGATTTGCCTTTGGTGGCGTCTTTCGCGTTGTTTAAAAGGTTCACCATTACCTGTTTCATTTGTTCCGCGTCCATATACACGCCGGGCAGTTTTGGTTTTTCTGAAATGATTTTTATACCGTAAGGAAAATTGTGTTTTGTAATCATAAGGATTCCCGTGGCAAAACTCTGAATGTCATGTTTTTTCATATGGGGTTTCACGCCCCTTGAAAAACTTAAAAATTCATTCAGATACCGCTCAAGCCTGTTAATTTCTTCAACCACTATACCCGTAAATTCATATATATCCTGGGTGCTTTTATACTTGTCATGAAGATACTGATTGGCGCCTTTAATGGAGTTCAGCGGATTTTTAATTTCGTGCGCGACCGCGGCTATCATTGTCTCTTTGGAATCAATATCGTTTAAAGGGGATTCCAGTATTATGGTTTCTTCCTTTTTTGCCGCTATGTAAATTGCTGAAACCGCAAGGGCAAGAAAAGACGCTGAAATAATTAAAAAAACAAGCGCGCTTGTTTCGTCTTTAAAAAAATAAAGAAAGCAGGAATAACACAATGATAAAAACGCAAGCAGGGCTGCCGCGGCGTGCGTTTTTTTAATGGAACTGTTTGAAATAGACATATTGTTGTGTTCCCTCCGTAATTGCCGCGGTTAAAGGAGTTTAAGCATGTCCTTTACCGCGCGGTCAAGGCCCGTAAATACCGCCCTTGCTATAATACTGTGGCCCGTGTTTAAATCTTCAATACCCTTTATTGAAGCTATTTGTTTTGTGTTTGTATAGTTTAATCCGTGTCCCGCGTTTACTTTAAGGCCTTCTTTAAGCGCAAGTTTAACGCCGTCTTTTATTATCTGAAGTTCCCTTTTTTGTTTTTTCCCGGATGCGTTTGAATATTTCCCGGTGTGTAATTCCACGTAATCTGCTCCTGCTTCTTTGGATGCTTTTATTTGTTCCGGTTCCGCGTCTATAAAAAGGCTTACCGCGATTTTTTTTGCTTTAAGCTTTGCTATTGCTTTTTTTAGACGCGCCATATTTGCAATTACATCCAGCCCGCCTTCGGTGGTAAGTTCCTGCCTTTTTTCGGGGACAAGAGTGGCTTCGTCAGGCCGGACTTTAACCGCGAAATTTACAATTTCATCCGCAAGCGACATTTCAAGGTTAAGTTTTGTTTTTACTGTTTTTCTTAAAGTAATCACGTCGCTGTCCTGAATGTGGCGGCGGTCTTCCCTTAAATGAACCGTAATGCCGGATGCTCCGGCCCTTTCCGCCGCTGCCGCGGCTGCTATTGGGTCAGGTTCGCTTCCGCCTCGCGCCTGCCTTAACGTGGCGGTGTGGTCAATGTTAACGCACAGGCGTGCCATTTTTAATCACCTGCTTTTTTATTTTTGATACCGGTGTTTTTTCCGCTGAGGCTTTTTCATCTTTTTCAGCGGGCGGTTCCGGAGGCTGTTCTTTTATAAAATCTATATAGATGTATGACGGAGAGATATCGCGTATAAAAATACCGCGCGGCAGCGACTTGAACCTGCTGCCAAGTATCTGATAGGAATTCTTTCCTATTACGGCTTTTTTAAGGTCAATGATTATTTTAAGGGTTTTTTTGTTAATCTGATTGATAATTATTTTTCTTCCTTCAAGCTGAACTTTTACCGAAGACTGTACATTCCCGGTGACTTTCATGGTTTCCGGATAGTTAATAAATTCCACCGGCACATCAATTGTAACGGTCATTTCCTGTTCGCGGACGACAAACAGCCACATGCCTACAGCCACAAACAGCGCCATTAGTTTGTACTGCCAGTTTTTTAAAATGTAATTCGCGATAAATTCTTTCATAAATTCACCTTATTTTCGGGGCATACAGCGACAGTATTTCAAGAAGCGTGTCGCCGTCTATGTCCGGTGTTATTTTTCCGCCGATTGCCAGAGATATTGTGTGCCGTTCCTCGGAGACTATTATTGTTATTGCGTCTGTTTCTTCGGATATGCCTATAGCAGCCCTGTGGCGCATTCCGTACATTTGTTCTATATCTTCTTTCTGCGTCAGCGGAAGAATACAGCCTGCCGCAGCAATGCGGCCTTCCCTGATAATTACCGCTCCGTCATGCAGCGGTGATTTTGTATTAAAAATGGCGATAAGAAGTTCCGATGTGGTTTCCGCGTCAAGGCGGGTGCCTGTATCAATGAAACTTTTAAGGTTAACTTCGCGTTCCAGCACTATAAGGGCGCCTATTTTTTTCTTTGCCAGTATTACGGAAGACTCCCTTATTTCCCTGTACAGCTGGCCGTGTTCTTTGAAAATAAATTTAAAAAGTTTGTTCTGCCCAAGTTCCACAAGGACCCTTCTTAATTCCGGCTGGAAAACGATTATAAAAGCAATTATCCATATCGTGCTTAAACCCGTAAGAATCCAGGTCATTGTGTTAAGTTCAAGGATTTTCGCGACAACCACAAAAATTAGGATGACCAGAAACCCTTTTAACATCTGTATCGCGCGGGTTTCGTATAAAAGCATAAAGACCTGATAAATAACAAACGAGACAAGGAGGATATCAATAATGTCATTTACGCGTATGCCGGAAAAAGTGTTAAGAATGTTTGTCAGAAATTTCTGCATGTAAACTTACTCCTCCTTTTTGGGTTTTATAAATTCATACGCCGTTTTAACGGCGTCAAGCGTCTCCGGGACGTCATGAACCCTTAATATATCCGCCCCGTTTATTACCGATACTGCCGCGGCTGCTGCCGAGCCAAAAATACGTTTATCCGGCGGCCTGCCTGTTATATTTCCTATAAACGATTTTCTTGAAGCGCCTATGAGCACCGGAAACCCAAGTGTTTTGAATTCCCGTATGTTTTTTATAATTTCAATATTATCCTGCTGCGTTTTGCCGAATCCTATTCCGGGGTCCAGAATTATATTGTCTTTCTTAATTTCGGATTTCAGGGCGGCTGCTATGCGTTCCCTGAAATATTCCAGGATATCGTAAACAGCTCCTTTGTCAGAATAAGCTACGTCTTTCTGCATTTTATCCGGGGTGCTTTTAGTGTGCATAATTACATATGGCACGCCAAGTTTTGCCGCTGTCTGCATCATTAAACTGTCAAAGGTGCCGCCTGAAATATCGTTTATCATATCCGCGCCGGCTTTTATTGCCTGTACTGCCGTTATTGCTTTGTATGTGTCCGCGGAAACGGGAGTGTTTTTGTTTAATTCCCGAAACGCGGTTATTACAGGGATAAGACGCGCAATTTCATCTTCCGCGGATACGGCTGCGGCGCCGGGCCTTGTGGATTCAGCGCCCATATCAATTATATCGGCGCCGTTTTCCGCCATATAAACCGCGTGCATTACAGCTTTTTCTGTTGAATCAAAAGAACCGCCGTCTGAAAAAGAATCCGGGGTAATGTTCAAAATACCCATTATACGGGGTTGTGAAAAATCAAAACTGATTCCCCTGAGTATCATAAAATTACCGTCCTGCTATTTATTTATAAGGCTTAACGCTTCTTTCCTTGCGCTTTCGTCATCTTTAAAAATGCCGCGGATGGCGGATGTGACCATCACAGAGCCGGGTTTTTTTACGCCGCGCATTGTGGTGCAAAGGTGCTGGGCTTCCACAATCACTATGACGCCAAGCGGATCCACCGCTTTCATAATTGTGTCCGCGACCTGTGAAGTAAGCCTTTCCTGCAGCTGCAGGCGTTTGGCATACATTTCAACCATTCTGGCAAGCTTGCTTAACCCCAACAGCCTGTTTTTCTTGGGGATGTAACCTATGTGCGCCTTGCCTAAAAACGGCATCAGGTGGTGTTCGCATACCGAATAAAAAGGTATATCTTTTAAAATGATAAGTTCTTCGTGTTCGTCTTCCTGGAAAATTTTAATGAATTCTTCGGGTTTCTGATTTATGCCCGCGAAAATTTCTTCATACATATCCGCAACGCGCTGGGGTGTCTGCTTTAAGCCTTCGCGGTTTGTGTCTTCGCCGACGGCTTCCAATATCATAGTAACGGCTTTTTTTATCTTTTCTTTATCCATTCTTTTTTGTCCTTTTTACCGCTTTTGCCTTTATGCTGTTTTCGTCAAAAAGTTTTATGAATTCCTCGCTGTCCATGACTTCCTTTTCAAGAAGCGTTTCGGCGATTTTTACAAGCAGTTTTTTATTGGTGAATAAAATTGTTTTTGCTTCGTCGTACGCGCCGGTGACTATGCTTTTTACTTCTGAATCAATTTTCTGCGCGGTTTCTTCAGAGTAATTTTTTTCTTTCATAAGGTCTTTGCCTATAAACACTTCCTGATTTGACTTTCCAAAAGTAATCGGGCCCATAACTTTGCTCATTCCATAACGGGTAATCATGTCGTGCGCGGTGGCTGTGGCGCGTTCTATGTCATTGCTTGCTCCGGTGGATATGTCGTCAAAAATCAGTTCTTCGGCAACGCGGCCGCCCATCATTATTTTTATGGTGTTTATCATTTCGTTTTTGGTGGCTAAAAACCTGTCTTCTGTAGGTAACTGAAGCGTGTAACCAAGAGCGCCATAACCGCGCGGGATAATGGATATTTTGTGCACGGGATGGGTGTCAGGAAGTGCTTTTGCCACAATGGCATGGCCTGCTTCGTGGTACGCAATACGTTTCTTTTCTTCATCCTTAATTACCCTGCTTTTTCTCTGCGGGCCGGCCATAACGCGGTCAATGGACTCTTCCAGTTCGTCCATGGTTACTTCTTTTTTATTTCTTCTTGCGGCAAGAAGCGCCGCTTCGTTTACAAGGTTCGCAAGGTCAGCTCCGGAAAAACCGGGAGTCCTGCGGGCAATTACCATAAGGTCTATATCAGAGGCAAGTTTTACGTCTTTTGAATGAACTTTTAAAATTCCTTCTCTTCCGTTTAAATCCGGCCTGTCAACAACCACCTGCCTGTCAAACCTTCCCGGCCTCATAAGCGCAGGGTCCAAGACATCCGGCCTGTTGGTGGCCGCTATTATAATTACGCCGTTATTTTTTTCAAAGCCGTCCATTTCCACAAGCAGCGCGTTTAAGGTCTGCTCTCTTTCGTCATGGCCGCCGCCTAATCCCGCGCCCCTGTAACGGCCTACCGCGTCTATTTCATCAATGAATATTATGCACGGAGCGCTTTTCTTTCCCTGTTCAAAAAGGTCGCGCACGCGCGCCGCGCCTACGCCCACAAACATTTCAACAAAGTCAGAGCCGGAAATGGAGAAAAAAGGAACCCCTGCTTCGCCGGCAACCGCGCGGGCAAGAAGTGTTTTTCCTGAACCGGGAGGCCCAAGTAAAAGTACGCCCTTGGGAATTTTTCCGCCAAGTTTCTGGAAACGTTTGGGGTCTTTTAAAAAATCAATTATCTCTTTAAGTTCTTCTTTTGCTTCGTCAACACCGGATACATCGGCAAAGGTTATTTTTCCGCCAACCACCGCAAGTTTTGCTTTGCTCTTGCCGAAACTCATCGCGCCGCCTGCGCCGCCCTGTGATTTGTTCATCATAAAGACCCAGAAAATTATTAATATGAGAATGGGGCCAAAATATAAAAAGAATGAGCCGAACATACGCCCGAATGTGGACCCGGGCAGTTTGGATGTTATTTTAACTTTATTTTCATGGAGCGTTTTATACATTAAGTCATCATTCAACGGAGCGGAAGATTCAAATTTTACGCTGTCTTTGGTGGAGCCTTTTACAAGGTTAATGGTGTCCTGAACCTCTATAGTCACTTCTGTAATGCTGCCGGATGAGGCAAGGGCAAGCATTTCGGAATAGCTTATTTTTTTTACCGCCTGCTGTTTATTGGAAGAATAATAGTTGGCAAAAATTACAACCACAAAAAAAACAAAAAGCCAGAATGAAAGCGACGATGACAAATTTCCGAATTTTTTCAAAGTAAAACCTCCTTATAAATTGCAGGCAGGATAGTAATGCCGTATGTCATTTATACTATATTTTATTAGGGTTGTAAAGGCAAATGTCCCGTAAGGGACAATGAGGAAAATTATGCGAATTGTATGTTAATGGGAAACAACAAACTGTTTTAGAATCGTTTTTTTATTCTAAGCATCCAACCATCTAACCTTCCAAGCATCAGCCCTTAATTATCTATTCACTTTCTTCTTCAGCACAGGAAAGTTTTCGGATTCGTTTTTTACAATGTTATCCAGTACCCCGTTTACAAAACCGCCGGATTTTTCATCACCGAATTTTTTGGCAAGTTCAATCGCTTCGTTAATCGTGACTTTATATGGAATATCTTCTTTGAACAGGAATTCCCCGGCGCCCATCCTTAAAATGCACCTGTCAATTGACAGAATGCGGTCAAATTTCCAGTTTTTAAGGTATTTGGGTACTACGGCGTCAATTTCTTCCCGGTGTTCGTCAATGACGTTTATCAGGTCAATGGCAAATTCTTTTGATTTATCAATGAAGTTTTCTTTTGGTTCATCTTCCGTAAGTTTAAGCGCCGGGTAATTTTCGATGAAATCAATGATTTCCGGTTTTGTTTTTTTTGCGATGTCCATCTGGTAAAGGCCCTGCAATGTGATTATTCTTCCTGCGCGTCGTATTCCCATGTCGTATTGTCCTTTAAAGAGCGGATTTTTATTCCTGTTAAAGTTTGTCCATTAAATCCATCATTTCAAGTACCGCGGAAGCCGAATCCCACCCTTTGTTTCCGCTTTTTGCGCCTGCCCTGTCCTGTGCCTGTTCCATTGTATCAGCGGTAATTACGCCGAAAGCCACCGGAATTCCGGAGTTAATGCTTGTGTTTGCAATGCCTTTGGAAACTTCGGAAGCCACATAGTCAAAGTGGGGTGTTTCTCCCCTGATAACCGCGCCAAGCGCTATAAAACCGTTATATTTTGCTTTCTTTACAAGCTGTGCCAGCACAACGGGAATTTCAAAAGCGCCCGGTGTCCAGAACACTTCTATCATATCTTCTGCCACGCCGTGCCTTGTAAGGCAGTCAACAGCGCCCTTTAACAGGTTATTGCTGATAGATTCATTGAAACGCGATATGACAATTGCGACCTTTTTTCCTTTAACTGTAAGCGACCCTTTTACTTCTTTCATGTTTACCTCCTGAATATTAAGTAATAATTGATATATTAGCATAAAATTGTCATATGTAAAGATATAAAAAAACCGAGGGACAGAGGGACGGATGCACGGAGGGACGGAAGTAAATAAATTAAGCTATAAGCATAAAGCAGATAAGCAGAAGCGGAAGAAACTGCGGAGGACGGAAGTAAATAAATTAAGCTATAAGCATAAAGCAGTTAAGCAAAAGCGGAAGAAACTGCGGAGG
>JAFGWA010000002.1 GCA_016937715.1 Candidatus Goldiibacteriota bacterium | reverse complement strand
TGCTTATTTTAGAAAGAAATCTGGCAACTACAGGAGAGAACCCCTTTTATGAATCTTTTTAATTACACACAATACTTGACAGTATCGAAAGCAGCTAAAACGCGGGGGAATATTAAATCTAATTGCTGTTATTAACGTCCCCTTCAAAGACTATCGGGATTTGATTTTCATACACCAAGTTATATAAACACAGAATCTTCAAATTAAGGAAATCTTTGGATATTATGGCAATAAGGATACCGTCTATCAGTTTGTTTTTTAGGCCTTTGCGTAATTTAAAAATTAATCAGTATCCGTAACCGCTGCGTCTATATGAAAGCGGGTGATATTATAATGATATTATATTAAAATAAGCTTTTTTATTCTGTATTTTCACAATTCCGTTTTAACTGTATTTCAAAACCTCAAATCCCTGTCGCCTTTGCGGATGCGTTCAAGGTAATAAAGCGCCTTTTTCCGCCTTCTGGCGTCCGGAATGTTCTGTATTTCCCTGTCTATAAGCTCTTTTCCCATTACCCTAAGTTCTTCATCGGCGTAGTCTTTTAAATACTCTTCAAAAGTTAAAAGCGCGTTTGGCAGGCAGAAATTCCCAATCTGCCCTGATTTTGCAAGCGGCATGAAGCGGTCGCCCGTGCGCCCCTCGCGGTAACACGCCGTGCAGTAACTTGGAACATACCCGTCACGTACAAGGCTTTTAATAACATCAATTGGTTTTCTGTGGTCAGCAACATCAAACTGCGGCTTTTCATTGTTGCGCTCTTCCTTAACACGCTTTGCATATCCACCCACCCCGACTATTGAACCCGCGCTCATCTGAGAGAATCCCACATCCAGAAGTTCCTTACGAAATTCCGCGCTTTCTCTGGTGGTAAGTATCATACCCGTATAAGGCACTGCCAGGCGGGTTACCGCCACTAATTTCTTAAAATCTCTGTCTTTTACAAGATATGGAAAACTGTTGTAATCAATACCTTCCGCGGGCAATAAACGCGGAAAAGATATTGTATGCGGACCGACCCCGGCCGCGGCTTCCATATGTTCGGCATGCATTATTAAAGCAACCGTATCATAATGGTAGTCATATAAACCATAAAGCACGCCGATTCCGGCGTCATCTATTCCGCCTTCTATCATAGCCCTGTCCATTGCTTCCGTGTGCCATTCATAATTCTGCTTGGGGCCTTTATGCATGTCAAGATATGTCGGTTTGTGATAGGTTTCCTGAAAAAGAAGATATGTCCCTATTCCCACATCCTTTAATTTTCTGTAATTTTCAGCAGTTGTCGCGGCAATATCCACATTAACCCTTCTGATAGAGCCATTTTCAAATTTTTCGGCGTAAATTGTCTTAATACATTCAAGCACATAATCTATCGGGCATTTTTCATCATCCTCACCCACTTCCAATAAAAGCCGCTTATGCCCCATTCCTTCCAGCGCTATAATTTCTTCCCTTAGCTGCTGCTGCGACAGCTGAAGCCTGTCTATCTTGTTGGTACATTTATAGCCGCAGTATTTACAGTTATTCACGCAATAATTGGAAAGATAAAGGGGCGCAAACAAAACTATCCTGTTGCCGTATATTTTTTCTTTTATTTTCTTCGCGGACTTATACATTTTTTCAAGGGTTTCATCATCGTCAACTTCAAGCAGAACGGCGGCTTCCCTGTGCGTTAACCCTTTGCAGGTTTCGGCTTTTTCAAGAATCTGACTGATACATCCGCTGTCCTTAACCAGTTTTTTTGCCTCTTCAAGAGATTCCATAACTTCATTGTTATCAATAAATTCATTTGCGTCTTTTGATTTTGGATTATACATCTTTCTCACCTCGTATGATTTTTCCCTTAAAAGGGTTAATTATTGTTTTTAATAACTCTTGAATAAGCGGTTTTTGCGGCTACACCTTTAAGCATGCCCACTTTTCCGGAAAAAGCGCTTATAATGTCATTTGGAGCATCCATAACAAGACTTATTACTGAAATATTCTGCTTACGGTAAGGTATTCCCATTCTGCCTATTACATAATCCCTATAATCATGTATTATCGCATTAAGTTCTTCAGAAACAGCAGGTTCTTCAACTATTATGCTAACCACAGCAATCCTTGTATCCACAATAACCTCCTTGTAAGATTATATAAAAAAAAATCCCCGTGCCGAAGCGCGGGGATAATATTGTTATAATTTTCTATTATCTTGCCTTCGCTATTGGGCTTTAGCCCTTTAAACTTAGCACAATGACTTTTTTAAATTTTAAGATTTACCGTCAGGCATTAAACCTTTCGGTTCATCATTAAATATAAAATACTACCTTTTTAGTGATATGTCAATACAGGAATTCGGACTTGTTAGGTAAAGCACTTTACGCTGTTGCGGCCGTTATTCTTGGCGTCATACAGTGCGTTATCCGCCCTTACAATAAAGCTTTTTACATTATCAGTGCCAAGCAGTTCCGTCACGCCAAAACTGCACGACACTTCCCTGTGAATATTAAGGTAGTGAGTGTGGAGTTCTTCCCTGGCAGCTTCCGCTATTTTTACAGCCTGCGCGGCATTGGTTCCCGGCAGCAGAATTGTAAATTCATCGCCGCCCCACCTGGCAAAAATCGAGTTCTTTAAAAGGACTTTTTTTATTATACTTACAGACGTAACAAGTACAAAGTCCCCGTAATCGTGGCCGTATTTATCATTTATCTGCTTAAAGTTATCTATATCAAATATAATCAACGCCAAAGGCGTACCATTTTTAAGGCCATTTGAAACTTCAAGAAGAAGGCTGTCCGTGAACTTTCTGCGGTTAAATATATTTGTAAGCGAATCAGTTACCGACATAACCGTTATCTCGCGCAGCTTTTTTTCAAGGTCATTTTCAAGAGTTGTGGCATGTTTGACAATAGTATCATACAGAAGCTTAAGGTCTTCATTCTCTTTTTTTAATAACTCCAGTTCTTCCCGTATTTCATCCGTTTTTTTTATGTTTTCTTCATCACCCACAACTTTTCCCCTTTTTAATTATTGCGCCCGTCCGAATTTAACTTCCACTTTATCCCAGAGCAGTTTAAGATTCGCGAATGACTTTTTCTGCCATAAAATATCGTCGTTTCCGGTAACTATAACAGGCATTTTATTCTGTTTTTTCACATCCATTATAAATCTGCAAAGCATGGCTATTCCGGAACTGTTTAAAAAATCAACTTCTTTAAAATCAAGGTTCAAAAACGGAAGGTTAAGCTCATGAACATCAAGAAGAAACTGTTCAATAGCTTTATATTCCCCCATATTTTCCAGCCGCAGGGAGCCGTTAAAATTAACGGTATTAAGTTTGTCATCAAATATAATTGAATAATCTTCTCCTTTTATCTGCATGTTGCAGCCCCTTCTATCGGCATCGCAGCCTGAACCGATACCTTATATTTATTTGACTCCTTAAGGGGCTGAAACATAAAACCCATTTTAGGATTAAAAAAGCTTAATACCGTCAAAAGGCCTATCCCTGATTTCATCCCGTCATCTTCACCAAAAGACTGCAGCCTTTCCATATACATGGAATTTACGTCATTACAATTTGTTATTTTATCGGCAAATTTTCTGAAAATCATGTACCTATGCTCGTCAATTATGTTATCAACCTGAAGTATCGCCGATTCTCCCGAAAGAGTGATTGTAAGCTCTATGCTTCCCATCTCTTCATCCGAATATTTTGCCGCGTTTTCAAGAAGTTCGTTTAATATCATGGAAACCGAATTCATTACATCTTTCTTTTCCGGGCATGACGATACCAGATAACTTGCGCCGTAATTGGCTGTTAAACCGCACCTTTTCCATATCTTAAGAAGGTCGGCATGCGTCAGTTTAAGCAGAATAACTTTTTTTGTTTCAGGAATTTCCAGATAATCTCCAATTTTCATTTTCTTGTACCCCCTTTTATTTCTGTTTTATTACCACGATTGATATATCATCATAAATTTCCGTTTCTCCCATATAGTTATATAAATCTTTAATGAATTTTTCTTTAATTTTCTCCGCGCTTAATTCATGGTATTTCTTTAACGTATCACAAAGGTTGTTCATTCCAAACTGCTCTTTATTGTTATTCTCCGCCTCTGTGACGCCGTCAGAATACAGGAACATAACATCGTCTTTTTCAAGGACAAGCTCCATATTTTTATATATATCCGGCACATCAAGAGTCATACCCACATAAAAACCGTTTTCCATTGTATCTATAACTTCAATATCGCCGTTTTTTCTGCATATGACCACAGATTCATGCTGGCCGGAAATATAATACCTGTTATTGATGTAAGTAATAATAATCATCGTCATGCTTCGGTCTTCTTTTATCCTGCTGATATTCGCGTACAATATCTTATTTAACAGCGAAAGATAAAGGCTTGGTTCTTTTACCTTCATTTCAGCCAGAGTCCTTACAGCGGTCTGCGCCATAAGCATTATAAGCCCGCTTGAAAGCCCATGCCCGGTTACATCGCCTATACCTATAGTAATAGTCCCATCTATCTTTATAATGTCATAATAGTCGCCGCCAACTTCTGTTGCCGTTCTCATTATGCAGGATATATCAAGGTCTTTAATCTCTTTAATTTCTTCCACCGACGGCAGAACCATTGTCTGAATCTTTTTTGCGATGCTGACTTCCGCTTTCAGTTTCTGGGTTTCATCTTTTAACTGCGTAGCGTACAATTCAAGCTGCCTGTTTACATCCGATATTTCCACAAGCATTTCTTTCTGTTTCTTCCTTGCAAGAATGTTCTCTTTGAATATTATACCTATTATAACAGCCGCCATGACAGGGGTATAGGTGACAGCCATAACACTTAATACAAATACCGCATCCTCACCGACATTACTCTTATAGATAAGATATGAATCAAGCCCAGGCATATAACTGTGAATTATAAAAAGTACCGCGGCCTGCCCAAGGCCTATTAACAGATGATTTCTTATAGATACTTCCAGCAGCGCGGCCATTAACGGATAGAGAATAATCAGCGTTATCGCAGCGCTGTGCCAGCCGTTTGTAAGCAGCATAACTCCAAATATATGCACTTCAAATACATACATCGTCATATTTGAAGCGGTTTTAAGTTTTCCTTTTGAATTGATATACAGGCTTGTCGCGTATAATACGGTCGCTATTCCCTGTATTATTTTAAGTTCCGGTGAAGATGTGATAATTGAAAAAATCAGTGTCACGCTTGCGGCAACAAAAATGAAAAATAGATTTAATCCGTTCACCTGCCGTATAAGGCGTATTCTCTGTATATCGTCCCCCCGTTTAACCCCGGAGCTTAGAATATCATCCACTATCGGAAACACCTTTTTCCTTTGACTCATAACCGCTTCCTTTTTAATTATTTTATAAAAGTCATAAGGTACGTTGAATTCTGAAGAATAAGATGCTTTTCCGCTTTTACTTCAGGATGTGCCTCAATTAATTTTTTATTAATAGTTTCCACATCTGATTCCCTGAAAAAACCGGTAAAATCATTCCATAATAATGACATTAATGGGTCTGCCGCAAGGGCCAGTTTAGATTTTTCAATAACGGTCTCGGTAAAGAAAACCCCTTTTTTAGCTATTCTAATCATGTTTTCCATAAGTTTTGCCCTGTGCTGTACGGGAAAAAAGTGAAAAAGGTTTACCGCTATAACCCAATCAAATGATTTATCAGCGTACTCGCCTATATCATCAACCGCGTCGCCTACCACCATTTTCAGCCTTTCCCCCAGGCCTTTTTCCCGGTTTTCTTTACGCCCCCATTCAATGGCAAAAAGATTCGGATCTAAACCTGTTATTTTAAGTGTTGGTATATTTTTTAGCACAGCCCTTGCAAAAGCACCTATCCCGCACCCCACATCCAGTACCGTATCTTCACCGCCCATATTATACTGCTTGAAATATTCTATCAATTCCGCTGATAAGTTATCACTTACGCTTGGCTGATAGTTCCTTGTTATCTTGCCTTCTGTCAGTTTATCAAGGCTGCTGCCTTTTTTAAAGCTGTGCTGAGCTTCAACAACCGACCGCATAAAAAAGTCGTTTAACCTCATAAACCCTACAATATCCTTAAACGGGGAATCAGGCATAAAAACATGGCATTTCGGGGATAAAATATAACCGCCATCAACTCTGCTTACAAGCCCTGCGCCGGCACAATAATAAAACCACTTATCAAGTTTATCCCTGTCATAATCCATTTTTTCAGCAAGAAAATCAATAGTTACAGGGTTATTATAATTCATAGATGCAAATATACCGGAATTAAGCCCCGCCGTGATTAAAGACCCTTTCCAGGATTCGTACAGAGTGGTAACCATTTCATTCAGGTGTTCCTTTGATACATTTGACGCATTTTCCATAATAGCCCCCTTTTAATACTGTTATTGCGGGAGTTTTAGAAAATATTTTTAGAATTTTTCCCCTTGAAGAAAAGATACAGCATAAAACGTCAAAAGTCAAATTTCTGACAAAATAATTATTTCCTGATATTTGTTTTTAAAATTTCAAAATCTTCCTGCTGATATTTCTTAATGGAAAATTTCAGGCTTTTTCCGCCTGTGATATCAAACACCACTTCACCGTCATATAACGTACCTGCAGGTTTAATTTTTATCCCCTGAATCTCTTTAAACATTACCTTTGCCAGGACTTTGGAATCAATATCCCTGCTTCTTATTATAATCGCGCCGTCTGTTATCTCAAACTCTTCATTTATACTCCTTATCTTTGGCTGTTTTTCATCTTCATTTTTACCGGGATTAATATCCATGCAGCTCTCCTTTTTATATTAAAGCATAAACCTTATACCAAGAATCTGCCTGTTGGTGTCTCTCCATTTTGCAACCACGGCAGAATATATATTTTCCATATTATTTTTATCATCCGTTAAGACAACGCCGCCCGGTATTGGTTCTGTTAAATTTCCAGGATAAAAATCACTGTCTGACGCGTAGAAAACATAATTGGCAAAATCTCCCTGCGCGTTAAAATCAAATTTGACAGTATCAAAAACCGAACTTAAAGTGGAATAAACCGCGGCTACCGATTCCCCGTATATGCTTCCCTTTGGAGCTTCAGCCACCATGTTCATTGACAGAATCCCGCCTTTATTTAATACGGCTTTTGCCTCCTGAAAAGCTTCTTTTGTCGCCATATAAGGACAGATGGAATAACCCTTAAATACGTCAAAAAATACCAGATCATATTTTTTTCCGCATTTTCTTATGTACCTTCTGCCGTCTTCAATAATAAATTTTACCTTATTGCCAAAAAATTTATCTGCAATATAGGCAATATCCCTGTCAATTTCAATATTATCCGTTTTTATCCCCCTGCTTTCAAGCTTTACGGTCAGGGCTCCGGCACCGGCGCCCACAATTAATGCCGTGCTTTTTTTGTCCCCAAATTCCGCGGCTTTTTCCAGGTTATTTATATAGCCTGCGGCAGGTTCGTTTTTAACAAGGTCATAATACATCTGTATAGTGCCGTCCACCATAAGAATCCGCGTCTTTGCCTTTGTATCAAAAACAATAATTTTCCCAAAGTGATTTTCTTTTTCAAAAAGCACTTTTGCGTTTTTACCGTAATAAGCGCCCGAAACGTTAAGGTGAATAATTAACATAACGCACATTACAAAGAAAATCATAACAAAAGTTTTAATACTTTGTTTAAGGCTTAACAATCCCGCAAAACCGGTTAATGCAGGCAGCACAGCGCATATTATAAAAACCGTTTTTATCCCCAGCTGAGGTATCAGCCAGTAACCGGCGGAAATTGCGCCCAGAAAACTTCCCGCGGTTGAAACGGCAAAAATATAACCTGCTGATTTTCCCGCGCCAAGTTCAGACGAAGCGTATTTTACCGAAAGCGGCGATACCGCGCCAAAAAGAAACAAACACGGTGTAAACAGCGCGGCGGAAGCAAAAATAACCCCTGCTTTTGCCCCCATAAAATCCGCAAACTGCAAAACCGGATTTTTATAAATAATCATAAAAGCGGTAAGCAATGAAGCCAGCAAAGTGACAGAATAGACCGATGTATAATTTCTTTCTTTTTCCGAATATAAACCGCCGGCGTAATATCCCGCCGCAAGGGAAAGAAGCGTTATCCCTATCAAAGCAGACCATGTAAAGACCGTTGTCCCAAAAAAAGGCGCCATTATTCTTGTCCCCGCGATTTCAATAATAAGCGTTGCCGCGCCGGCAATAAATGAATTAATGTATAAAATTATCTTACCGTCAGGCTTTTTTATCATTACTGCCTCCGTAATACCCTTATTTAGCCTCTGCAGAGCTTTTAAAAGGGATTTCCCGTTAAAAACACCCTGCTCAAAGCGTATCTCTTTATAACAAAAAAGGCGGAGCCTTACGGCCCCGCCTTTTTTTAATACATGAAATTTATCTTATTTCTTCTTTGCTGTTTTCTTTGCCGCGGCTTTCTTAGCAGGAAAATTAATACCGGCCTGTGCAGCTGCAAGCCTTGCGATTGGAACCCTGTAAGGCGAGCATGAAACGTAGCTTAATCCGATTTTGTGGCAGAATTCAACAGATGCCGGGTCTCCGCCGTGTTCGCCGCAGATACCAAGCTTAATGCCGGGCCTTGTGGCTTTTCCTTTGGTTACCGCATCTATCATAAGAAGGCCTACGCCGTCCTGATCAAGAGTCTGGAAGGGGTCCTTTTCAAAGATAAACTTGTCAATGTACGCCTTTGTGAACTTACCCGCGTCATCGCGGCTGAAGCCAAGCGCTGTCTGTGTAAGGTCGTTTGTTCCAAATGAGAAGAATTCCGCTTCTGCGGCAATCTTATCAGCCGTAACAGCAGCCCTTGGAACTTCAATCATTGTTCCGACCATATACTGCATCTTAACGCCTTTTTCCTTAATTACTTTCTTTGCCATGTTGTCAATGATTACCTTCTGATCCTTGAATTCCTTTACATTTCCAACAAGCGGTACCATTACTTCAGGAACAACCTTTTTACCGGCTTTGATAAGTTCCGCTGCCGCTTCAAATATGGCTGTTGCCTGCATTTCTGTTATTTCAGGGTAAGTGATTCCAAGACGGCATCCCCTGTGTCCAAGCATCGGGTTAAATTCATGAAGTTCTTCAACGCGGGAAAGCAGCATTTTTGCTTTTTCAAGCTCTGTGCCGTTTGTCTTGATAAGTTCCAGCGCTTTCTTTAATCCTTCTGATTCAATGGTGGTTTTGCCTGAAGCTTCCGCTTTGGCGATATCAACCATTAACTCTTCCCTTTTAGGCAGGAATTCATGAAGAGGCGGATCAAGAAGCCTTACTGTTACGCCAAACCCTTCCATGGATTCAAAAAGCCCCTTAAAGTCGCTGCGCTGCATAGGAAGAAGCTTTTCAAGCGCTTTTCTGCGTCCCGCTTCATCTGTTGCAAGAATCATTGCCTGCATGTGAGGCAATCTGTCCGCGTCAAAGAACATATGTTCCGTGCGGCAAAGGCCTATACCTTCAGCTCCAAATTCCCTTGCTACTTTTCCGTCCCTTGGAACGTCCGCGTTAGCGCGTACCGTTAATGTTCTGTATGCATCAGCCCATTTCATAAACGTGCCAAATTCGCCTTCAAGTTTAGGTTCAACTGTAGGCACTTTTCCCTTAATAACTTTTCCTGTGGAACCGTCAATTGAAATCCAGTCCCCTTCTTTAATAACTAAGCCGGATTTTGTGGTCATGGTCTTGGAATGTTCGTCAACCTTTATATCTTCGCAGCCTGCAACGCAGCATTTACCCATAGAGCGCGCTACAACCGCAGCGTGCGATGTCATTCCGCCGCGTGCCGTAAGAATTCCGTTTGCAGCGTCCATTCCGTGAATATCATCCGGACATGTTTCCTGCCTTACAAGAATTGTATGTTCGCCCTTCTCGTCCCATTCAACAGCTTCATTTGCCGTAAATACCGCTTTGCCTGTTGCTGCGCCCGGTGATGCCGGAAGCCCTTTGGCTATTATCTGAAGTTCCGCTTTAGGGTCAAATACAGGGTGTAAAAGCTGGTCAAGCGATGCCGGGGATACCCTTAAAACCGCTTCTTCTTTTGAGATAAGTTTTTCTCCGACCATTTCCACCGCTATTCTTACAGCCGCTTTAGCCGTCCTTTTTCCGGAACGGGTCTGAAGCATGAAAAGTTTTCCTTTTTCAATCGTGAATTCAAAATCCTGAATATCCCTGTAATGCTTTTCAAGTTTTGAAGTTATCTGCCTTAACTGTTTGTAAACTTCAGGCATATCTTTTTCAAGCGATGCAATAGGCTGTGGTGTCCTTACGCCCGCAACCACGTCTTCACCCTGCGCGTTGATAAGGTATTCGCCGTAGAATACGTTTTCTCCGGTAGCGGGGTTCCTTGTGAAACCAACACCTGTTCCTGAATCATTTCCCATATTTCCGAATACCATAGACTGCACGTTAACTGCCGTGCCAAGGTCATGAGGAATGTCATTCTGTTTTCTGTAATATATAGCCCTGTCATTCATCCAGGAATTAAAAACCGCGTTTCTTGCAAGCCTTAACTGTTCAAGCGGATCCTGAGGAAAATCCATTCCTTTTTCTTTCTTGAAAAGTTCTTTAAACCTTTCACAGATTTCTCTTAAATCTTTTGAATCAAGTTCCGTATCAAGTTTAACGCCTTTTTTATGCTTTGCTTCTTCAAATAAGTGCTCGAATTTATTCTTTGGAACATCCATAGCAACGTCAGAAAACATCATTATGAACCTTCTGTAGCTGTCATAAGCAAACCTTTCATTTTTTGTCTGCTTGATAAGGGATAATACGGAGTTGTCATTTAATCCCAGGTTTAAAATTGTATCCATCATTCCCGGCATGGAAAATTTAGCGCCTGAACGTACTGAAACTAAAAGCGGATTTTCCCCGCCAAATTTTTTGCCTGTTGACTTTTCAAGTTTGTCAACGTGCATAAGCATTTCTTTTTCAACAGCATCAGGGATTTTTCTTCCCACTTCATAATATAGATTGCAGACTTCTGTTGTGATAGTAAATCCCGGGGGTACAGGCACGCCTGCTTTTGTCATTTCCGCAAGACCTGCTCCTTTTCCTCCAAGTAACGCCTTCTGGTGTCCTTCGCCGTCAGCCTTTCCATTGCCAAAAAAATAAACATACTTTTTGGCTTTTCCGGCCGGCTTCTTTGCTGCAGATTTCTTCGCTTTGGCCATTTCTACTTCCTCCTTTTGATTTCCTGAAACGCTTAAAAAGCTTAATCAGGTAATGTAATTGTGAAATTTAAAACGGTATAATCATATCACAACGGGTTTTTTGTTTCAATAGTTTTAGAATGTATTTTTACCATTAAAAACAAGGTTTTATTGAATTCCCCGGCCTTTAAACAGTACCGCCTTCCGCCATTTCCGTATCAATATCAATATGCTTTTCACCTTCTAAACCGCCTTTTAAACATCCGTTAATTATTTCAACTGCTTCCATACCCATTGTTTCTATCGGCTGCTTTATCGTCGTAAGCACAGGCGTAACAGCTTTTGCGGCTTCCACTCCGTCATAACCTATCAGCGCGATATCTTTTGGAAACCTTATCCCGCCGGCCTTTGCTTCCATCATAAAACCAATCGCGACAAGGTCGCCGGCTACGGAAAATACAGAATCAAGACCTTTCAGCCTGCCTTCAAACTCTTCAAATACATCCCTGCCGCATTCAATGCTGTGCCTGCACGCCGTTACCGCCGCGCCTTTTACAGGTTTTATCCCGTAAAAATCCAGCGCGCTTTTAAAACCCATCAGCCTCTCATACGAAGCGGATTTTTCATCACGGCACTGGGGGTCAATTATCAGGCCGGCCTTTTTATACCCTCTTTTTGCAAGGTATTCACCAGCCGTATATCCCCCCTTAAAATTATCCACTTTAACCGAATGAAGCCCTTTAATTTTTCTTTCAATAAAGACAGCGGGAATTTTGCTCTTTATTATTTTGCGTACGGCGCTGTCAGTGGGTGTAAAACTAAGACAAATTAACCCGTCCGCTTCACCCTGTTTTATCACATCAATAATTTCAGCGCTGCAGGCCTCGGCCGAACTGTCCCTTGGCAGATGATAAAGAATTGATTTTTTTCCGCCGCCTAAGCGCGCAATATGATTTTCAATACCTTTAGCCACCGTGGAATTAAATACAGAACCCATCCTTCCGCTGATAAAAGCAATTGTATTGAATGCGGCCTTTGATTTTATTTTCGCGCCCGTTTTCTTATTCATATTCCCCTCTTTTTTAATCTCAATTTATACTATACCCGGATATGAAAGATATTGCAAGCAACCTTGCGGGCTTTCAGCTATATGAATTATTAATCCTTCTCCGGTAATACAAAGAAAAAGGATGCCCCTTGGCCCGCTTCAGATTCCACCCAGATTCTGCCACCGTGGTTTTCTATTACTTTTTTACAGATTGAAAGGCCTATCCCCGTACCTTCAAATTCATCTTTTGTATGAAGCCTTTCAAAAATAACAAATATCTTATTAAAATACTGCGGCGCTATTCCTATTCCATTGTCTGAAACGCAGAAGGTATATTCCGCGCCGTTCTTTTTTGCTGTTATTTCTATATGCGGTTTTCTGCCTGCAGCCGTGAACTTCAGAGAATTGGCGATTAAATTCTGAAATACCTGAAACATTTCACTTCTTATACATTTCAAGACAGGAAGCTGTCCTATTTCTATATCCGCGTTTAAAGAGGCTGCTTTATCCTTAAGCGTTTCAGCCACCTGGTTAACAAGCTCATTAAAATCCACCGTTTCTATCTGCGGTTCCCCGTAACCAACGCGGGAAAAAACAAGAATATCGTTTATCAGAGACTTCATCCGCTGCACGCCGGATGTCATATAACCTATATAGTCGTCCGCGTCACTGCCAAGACTGCCTTTATACTTTTTCGCCAGCAGCTGCGCGTAATTTGATACCATCCTTAAAGGCTCCTGCAGGTCGTGGGAAGCCACATAAGCGAATCTTTCCAGCTCCGCGTTTGTCCTTTCAAGGTATTCCACAGCTTCTTTCAATTTTTCCGATGTGTTAATAATTTTTTCTTCCGTTATTTTTCTTTCGGTTATATCCTTTGTTACGGAAATAATGTGCGGTTCATTATACATATTGATAATTCTGGCGGACATAAGGCCGGTCTTTACCCCTCCGTCTTTCAGCCTGAATTTAGCTTCCAGATTCTCCATAAAACCCTGTCCTTTCAAAGCAGCCAGAAGTTTTTCCCTGTCACTTATATCATTCCAGATATTTATTTCAACGGATGTTTTTCCTTCTATTTCTTTTTTTGAATACCCCGTTAATTTTGTAAAACCTTCGTTTATTTCAACATATAAACCGTCGCTTAACCTGTTTAAGTTTATGGCATCCGGGCTTGTATTAAACGCCACCCTGAACTTTTCCTCGCTTGCGGCCAGTTTAGTTTCCATTTCTTTCCTGTCAGAAATATCCTTTACTACAGTAAGATTGCACTTTTCACCGTCAAGATTAATTGTCCTGGAAGAAAAAAGACAAAAAATAGGAGCCCCCGCCTTTGTTAAACATTTAATTTCTCCCGAGTTTATAGGGCCTTCTTTACGTGCCGTTTCGGCTATTTCGGACCTTTTTTTATTTCTCTCCAGCAGCTCAAACTCAAATGGATTTCTGCCTATAACCTCATTTTTATCATAACCGCTGATACTGACAAAACCATTATTGACGTCAATAATCGAACCATCCGCGGCATTTGTAATTATCATCGCGTCCGGATTAAGATCAAAAGATACCCTGAATTTTTCCTCGGCACGCCTTCGTTCAATTGCAAGCGCAATAATATTTGCCGCGTCTGTTATAACGTCTTTTACGTTTTTTGTGTACATTTCAATTTTTGAATTGAAAAACCGCATTGTTATAAAACCAAATAACCTGCCGTTTATCTTTACAGGAGTTGACAAAGAAGGCTCATCACCGATAACAGCAATAAGAGCCTGAATAACGGGTTTTAGAAAATTCATTTTAGGGCCGCTTATAGCGTCCATCATATCTTCAAGTGTAACGGTGCGCTGCAGATCAACTCCAAGTTTTTCTATCAGTTCCAGCGGTACAGCAAAACCCTTAGACGCCCCCTTAACCCGGTTATGCTTATATTCTATATCAGCATAAATTTTATCCCCTTTTATCCTGCTGAAAACACACCTTTCCGTGTCAAAAAAACCGCCGATACGGGAAATTAGTTCTTCTATAAGACGGTCTTCGGATAAAGTAAAATCATTTGACATTTTCCAGATATCGCCGCGAAATTTGCTTAAAAGAAGGGTTTCTTCCCCGTTAAGATTCTCATTTTTTGAACTATTATAAAAAATTTTATTTGCCTTTTTTTTTAACAGTTCAAACATAAACCCTCCTTGATACTTTTTCCTTTTAAAAATCTCACATATTTATTTTAACCCCGCCGTTAAAATAAGTCAATTTTATTTAATTTCAACGACAGTTTCGGACGGTATTATCCCTTTTTTTATATAAACAGAACGCAGGTTTTGACGTATTTCAGAAAGAAAAAACAATAATATTAATCCCGCAAACGCCGTTAAAATACCGCCGCCCGCAATAACCTGCCTTACTCCGAATATTTTGGCAAGCCAGCCCGCGACAAGGCTGCCAAGGGGAAGAAATCCCGAGAATGAAAGAATATAAAAACTTATAACCCTGCCGCGCTTATCGTCATCCGCAACTGTCTGTATTATTGTATTTGACGCTGCCATATGAAGCATTGTCCCCACGCCCACGAAGAGTAAAAGCCCCATAGCTATAATAAGATTACCCGCAAATGATGCCAGAAAGAGCCCTGCGCCAAAAACTATAACCGCCAAGGCCATAAGAGCGGATAACCCTTTCAAAGTTTTCTTTGAAGCCATGCCAAGCGCCCCTGTTAAAGCGCCTAATCCAACCGCACCGGTCAAAAATCCGTATGTCATTGAATCGCCGTGAAGTATGTCACGGGCAAATACCGGCAGAAGTATTGTAACACCCGAACCGGTCAGGCTTACGGATGCCATAAGAATAATTATACTTTTAAGCGGTACAGATTCAGTAACATATTTAAAACCTTCTTTAAGTTCTTTCAATGGGCTTTTGTGGGCGGTATATACATGTTTTTTTATGTTCATCATTAGCAGCGCGGATATTACAGCAGTAAAACTTATTCCGTTTATAAGAAAACAGATACCTTCGCCGGCAAATGCCACAATAACTCCGGCAAGCGCAGGCCCCAGCAGGCGCGCCGAATTAAACATAACAGAGTTGAGGGCAATGGCGTTTCCAAGATCGTTCTTATCTTCCACCATCTGAGGGACAAAAGAGTGCCTTGTGGTCATTTCAAAGGCTGCCGCCGAACCTGTAATTACACTTAATACAACTATATGCCACGGCATAATCAAATCCACGAATATAAGCGCCGCGAAGATAAAAGCCGCCGCCATCTGAACTATATCCGCTATAAGAATAATCTTTCTTTTATCATGCCTGTCGCTTGCAATGCCCGCGGCCGGAGTAAGCAGGAACGACGGCACCTGACCCGCAAACGCCACTATACCAAGCATAAGCGGCGAATCGGTAATACGGTAAACAAGCCAGCTTTGCGCCATCTGCTGCATCATACCGCCCAAAGCGGACAAACCCTGCCCCGTAAAAAACAAGCGGTAATTCCTGTATTTGAAAGCCCTGAAAGCTGTTTTTAGCCTGTTCATATCATTCCCATCTTATGTTTCCCCTGCAAGCTGCCCGCAGGCGGCTAAGATGTCCGCGCCTTTTTCCCGGCGCTGATAAGTCCTTATTCCCTTATCTACAAGTATCTTCTGGAACGCTTTTGCCTTTTCGTCCCGTGAAGGTGAAAACTCCCCGCCTTTAACTTTGTTATAAACAATAAGGTTTACTTTACAGTCTATATCCTTAATTAATTCATAAAGTTTTTCTGCATCTTCAGCCTTATCATTAACGCCATCAAACATTATATATTCAAAAAAGACCTGCCTTTTACTCTTTTGATTGTAATATTTGACGGCTTTTATCACTTCTGCAAGCGGATATTTTTTATTAACCGGCATTAATTTGCTTCTTTGCTTTGCATCTGCCGTGACAATTGAAACAGCAAGATTCACCCTTAACCCGGAATCCGCAAGCACTTTTATTTTTGGCGCAATGCCGCAAGTGGATACGGTTATCTTAGTCTGCGGAAAAGCAAACCCTTTATGGTCAGTCAGAATATGTATGCTTTTTATCAGATTCTCATAGTTTAAAAACGGCTCTCCCATACCCATAAAAATAATATTGTTAATTTTTACGCCGGACGCCTGTTCCGCCGCCATAAACTGCCCTATTATCTCCGCGGCAGTTAAATCTCTTTTAAAACCAATTTTGCCCGTGGCACAGAAAGCGCACCCGCAGGCACACCCTGCCTGTGATGAAACGCATGCGGAGTATCCGTGATTGCTTGGGATAATGACCGTTTCTATTTTTTTGCCGTCGGGGAGCGCAAGCAGCATTTTTATGGTTTTATCTTTCCCTGATTCCTGTTTAGCACTTACTTTTAAAGGGCTTAATGTATAATCTGATTCTATAAGTTTTAAAACCTTTAGATTAACCCCTTTTATATCATTGAAAGTTTTTGCCTTTAATCTGTATAAACATTCAAATAATGACGCTGAATCATTTTTATTTCCGCCAAGTGATTTAACAATTGCTTCAAGTTCATCCCTGGTGTAATTGCGAAGGTCTGTTTTTTCCATTTTTACCCCTGAAACATTTTCATAAACATCTTATAATCATTGACTGTTAAACATTAAAACCTTAGACGCAATGTATTGCGTCTCTACTTTAACAAATAAAAACAACGCACTCTAAAAGACGCGGCTACCAGCACAAATTCCAGAAAGAAATATAATCTATAAATAATGCTAAAAATGCAAAAGGCCGTGGATTTCTCCACGGCCTTTGATTATAGCAGGCTTTTAACAGCCTTTTTTAATTCTTTCCGTAAGCGCCGGTATTATCTGGAATATATCGCCTACAACTCCCACTTTTGCAACTGAAAATATAGGGGCTTCCGCGTCTTTATTTATCGCCACGATAATATCCGAACTCTGCATTCCTGCAAGGTGCTGAACAGCGCCGGATATGCCAAGCGCCATATAAAGTTTGGGTGAAACTGTTTTTCCTGTCTGGCCAACCTGATGGCTGTAAGGAATCCATCCTGAATCTACCGCCGCCCTTGAAGCGCCTACAGCGCATCCCATTGCGCCCGCAAATTCTTTTACAACTTTAAAATTATCTGCTCCGCCGATACCGCGCCCGCCCGACACAATCATGTCGGCTTCCGCGATATTTATGGTTGTTTCAACTTCAGGAATAAATTCCATAAACTGCGACTTTGCCTGGAACGCGTCCACGTTTACGCCCGCATCCACTATTTCGCCTTTTCTGCCGTCATCTTTTGCAAGCGCTTTAAAGACTTTATACCTGGCAGTGGACATCTGAGGCCTTTTTTCAGGCGTCATAATCTTTGCCATAAGGCTTCCGCCAAAAGCGGGCCTTACCTGCAGAAGGTTTCTGTTTTCCATATCAAGTTCAAAATCCGTGCAGTCAGCCGTCAAACCCGCGTTAAGCTTTATGGAAACGCGCGGAAAAAACGCCCTGCCTATAGCGGTCGCCCCGGTTATGATAATTTCCGGTTTGTGTTTATTGGCAAGTTCTGTTACAACTTCCGTGTAAAGTTCATCATTAAAATGCGCAAGTTTGGGGTTGTCCGCGACATATACCGTATCAGCGCCGTATGCGACAAGCTCTTTTGCAAGTTCCTGAACTTTGTCGCCCATAATTACAGCTGATAATTTCACTCCAAGCTTGTCAGCCAGTTCGCGGCCCTTGCCAAGAAGTTCAAAACTTACTTTATGCAGCTGATTGTTGCGCTGTTCCGCTACAATCCATACTCCCCTGAAATCGTCTTTGTTGGCCATTTTCATCAGCTCCTTATTTAATGAAGCCAAGCTCTTTTAACTTAACATAGAGCTTGTCTGCAGTCTCGGCTGCGTCAGCGCCGGTAATTAATTCCGCCTTGCCAAATTCCCTGACAGGCGTCCAGGATTTGTTAACCCTTGTCGGCGAATTCTTTACGCCCACCATTGCCTCGTCTCCGTTGATATCATCAAGCGTCCATGTGGGCACTTCATATTTCTTGGCCCTCATTTTGCCCTTAAGGGATTCAAGCCTTGGTTCATTTATTTCCTTTACAACCGTAAGCACTACAGGAAGCGATGCTTTTACAACATCCGTACCGTCTTCCATAAGCCTTTCGGCAATTATCTCTTTTTCATTTATTTCCCTTATCTTTTTTACCCATGTAATCTGCGGAACATTAAGATACGCAGCGGTGGAAGGACCTACCTGTGCCGTGTCGCCGTCTACAGCCTGCTTGCCAAAAAGAATTACATCATAGCCAAGTTTTTCGCATACCTTTGCAAGCGCGTAAGAAGTGGCCCATGTGTCTGAACCCGCAAGCCTTCTGTCTGATAACAGCACGGCTTCATCCGCGCCCATGCCTATTGCTATCTTTAACATTTCTTTTGCCATAGGAAGGCCCATTGAAACAACAGTAACCGTACCGCCAAGCTTTTCTTTAAGCCTTAAACCTTCTTCAATAGCATACATGTCAAAAGGATTCATTACAGTTCCGGCAGTTTCCCTTTTTAACGTGCCTGTTTCCGGATCAACTTTAATATTTGTGGTATCCGGAACCTGTTTAACACATACAACAATTTTCATATTTTCCTCCTGGTAAATTATCCCGGCCGGCAGTCAAACGCGGTTTAGCATCAGACAAAAGCCGGTCTTTATTATTTTTTCTTCATCGCGTGTTCTTTAATAAGCTTTGCGGCTATTTCGTTTAACTGTATCTGGCTGGTGCCTTCATATATCTGTGTTATTTTTGCGTCTCTCATCATTTTTTCAACGGGATATTCTTTCATGTATCCGTATCCGCCGAATACCTGAACCGCATTTGTCGTAACCCTCATTGCCACTTCTGACGCGTAATATTTGCACATAGCCGAATCCTTTGCAAAATCTACCGCGCCCTTATCAACCCCGCGGGCTACATTATAGATAAGGCCCCTTGCCGCTTCAACTTCAACCGCCATATTGGCAAGCATATGCTGAACAGCCTGGAAAGAGGATATTTTTGTGCCAAACTGCTCCCTCTGCCTGGAATAAGCCAGAGCTTCATCAAGAGCGCCTGCTGCAATACCAAGCGCCTGCGCCGCAACTCCCGGCCTTGAATGGTTAAGCGTTCCTACCGCGTGTATGAAGCCCATGCCTTCTTTTCCGCCGACAAGATTTTCCTCCGGTACTTCGCAGTCCTGAAAAATAAGTTCTGTGGTGGCCGAAGCCCTGATACCCATCTTATTTTCTTTCTTTCCAAATGTGAATCCGGGTGTACCTTTTTCAACTATGAAGCAGGAGCAGCCCCTGGTGCCTTTGGATTTATCTGTTATTGCAAAAACAGTATAGGTCTCTGCTTCGCTGCCGTTTGTAATCCACTGTTTTGTGCCGTTTATTACATATTTATTTCCTTTTTTAACCGCTGTGGTTCTCATAGCTCCCGCGTCCGAACCGGCGCCTGCTTCTGTAAGGCCGAATGCAGCAAGCTTTTTACCGGAAGCAATATCCGGAAGATATTTCTTTTTCTGTTCCGCTGTGGCTCCCAACAGAATCGGGAATGTTCCCAGCGCTGATGCCGCCATTGCAAGCGATATGCCGCCGCAAATTTTTGACATTTCTTCAACGCACAATACAAGCTGCATTATTCCCTTGCTTCCTTCGCCTGACATTCCGCCGTACTCTTCCGGAATGTATAAGCCGCAAAGTCCAAGATTTGCCATTTCTTTTACTATGTCCCACGGAAAAATTCCGGCTTCGTCATAATGTTCCCTTACCGGTTTTACCTTTTTAACCGCAAGTTCACGGCTTGTTTCCACAATCATCTGTTCTTCATCCGAGAGAAAATAATTCACTTCTTTGCCTCCTTGATTTTTGGTGAGCCCAGCGCCTTTTTAGCGGCCGCCTGTTCGGCTTCCTTTATTGTTTTTCCTTTTCCTTTGCCTATAACCCCGGAATCCAGGGAAACTTCAACGTAAAAAGTTTTTTTGTGCTCCTGGCCTTCAGCGTTTACCACCGCGTATTCCGGAAGCCTTGTTCCTTTTGAAAGTATCTTCATCTGAAGTTCTGACTTATAATCGCCAAGGTCTTTTTTTGTGCCTATATTTTTAAATTCATCCTTATAAATATTCATTATGAATTCATTTACTTCTTCAAAACCTTTTAACAGGTATATGGCGCCTATAAGCGATTCTATTACGTCGCTCATTATTTTTTTATTATTTTTAATATCTTTCTTTGTCAGCGCGCTTCCAAAAACAATATGTTTAATAAGGTTATTATCCGCCGCTATCTTGTAAAGAACATCCTTGCTTACCAGATAGCCTTTGATCTTTGAAATGGCCCCGACATCCGTGTCTGACATTTCGCTGTAAAGGTAATCTGAAACGCATAAACCAAGAACCGAATCGCCCAGAAATTCAAGCCTTTCGTAATGAGGGCCTTCGGCCGACTTGTGCGTTAAAGCTTCAAGAACGGGCTTTTGATTCAAAAGCCCGTTCTTGTCAAGATAATCTTCAATAATGCTTTCTTTTAACATAATTTTTATTCTTTATATTTTTTTATTACGATTGTTGCGTTGTGTCCGCCAAAACCCAGCGAATTTGAAGCCGCATAATTGACAACCGCTTCCCTTTTTACATTAGGAACGTAATCAAGCCCGCATTCAGGATCTGTGGTAAACTGATTGATAGTCGGATGCACCACATCGTATTTGCATGACAAAGCGCACATAACGGCTTCAACCGCGCCTGTGGCTCCCAGCATATGCCCGGTCATTGATTTAGTGGAACTTATCATAACCTTATTTGCATGTTCTCCAAAAACCTGTCTGATGATTTTTGATTCTGTTTTATCATTCAAGTTTGTTGAAGTGCCGTGGGCATTGATGTAATCAACCTGTTCCGGCTTAATACCGGCATCTGCAAGGGCGTTCTTCATGCAAAGAATTCCGCCCGCGCCGTCTTCCGGCGGCGCCACCATATGGTAAGCGTCATCAGAAGCGCCGTAACCCGCGTATTCCGCAATGATGTTTGCACCGCGCGCTTTAGCATGCTCCAGCGTTTCAAGCACAAGAATTCCGGCGCCATCCGCCATTACAAAACCGTCACGGTCTTTGTCAAACGGCCTTGAAGCAGTTGCAGGATCGTCATTACGCTGAGACAGTGATTTCGCAGAACAAAAACCGGCAAGCCCCAAAGGGCCAACCGAACTTTCCACTCCGCCGACTACCGCCACATCCGCGTCGCCGCGGATAATCATTTTTGCGCCTTCTCCAAAAGCATGCGTTCCTGACGCGCACGCGGTCACAATACCGTAATTAGGGCCGCGATAACCGTAACGCATGGATATATAGGCTGCTGCCATGTTAATAATCATCATCGGAATAAAGAAAGGGGAAACTCTGGATGGACCTTTTTCAATAAGAATCTTGTACTGCTCTTCCATTACGGAAATGCCGCCGATTCCCGAGCCCACAATTACAGCCACTCTGTCTTTATTAATTGACGCATTTTCAAGGCCCGACATTTCCACGGCTTCTTTAGCTGCTTTTAAAGCATACTGAATAAAACCGGGCGTCCTTCTGATTTCTTTTTTTTCCATGACCTCTGATGCATCAAAATTTTTAATTTCTCCGGCAATCTTTGTGGGATAAGCCGTAACATCAAACTGGGTAATAAGGCCAATGCCGCTTTTACCTGCAAGCACCGCATCCCAGGTATCTTTTACGTTGTTCCCAACCGGGGTAAGCACACCCATGCCGGTAATGACAACTCTTTTCTTTTCCATTATTGACCTCTTTTTTTATTACTTGAAGTTTAGCCCAGCTTTGACTTAATGCTGTCTGTGGCTTCGCCTACTGTTTTGATCTTTTCCGCGTCTTCATCCGGGATCTCTACGCCGAATTCTTCTTCAAGCGCCATTACAAGCTCCACGGTATCAAGTGAATCCGCACCAAGGTCATCAATAAACGATGCTTCCGGTTTAACTTCCGCTGCGTCAACACCAAGCTGTGCTACGATAACGTCCTTCACTCTTTCTTCAATTGTCTTTTCGTCTGCCATTTCTGTTTCCTCCTTGAATTTGTTTTACTTTCTTTTTATTTGAAATCTTTGTTTAATTTCAGCTTCGGCTGCGTCCTGTCAGACTTGCCTTAGATTGCATCCAAGTTCTCATACCGCTTCGCCATACAGTTAAATGGCGACGGGCTATAAAAATTTTATTTTGGCTGAAAGCCAAAATAAAATTTTACATTGCCATTCCGCCGTCTACTCTTATTGTTTCTCCCGTCACATATGAAGACAGGTCTGATGCAAGGAACAATACCGCGTTTGCCACGTCCTGGGTTTCACCCATTTTCTTCGCAGGAATTATCTGTATCATGGCATTTTTAACTTCTTCAGTCAATTTATCAGTCATTGCCGTATTAATGTATCCGGGACAAACCGCGTTTACCCTTACATTTCTTGAACCAAGTTCTTTGGCAACACTTTTTGTTATTCCAATAACACCGGCTTTAGTAGCCGCGTAATTTGTCTGCCCGGCATTCCCCATAAGCCCTATAACGGACGAAATATTAATTATCGCGCCCGCTCTCTGCTTCATCATTATTTTTCCTACAGCTTTGGTAAAATTAAAAGTACCTTTCAGGTTAATTGCAATTACAAGGTCCCATTCCTGTTCGGTCATCCTTATTAAAAGATTGTCCCTTGTAATACCCGCATTGTTGACAAGTATATCAATGCGCTTAAATTTGTCAATTACTTTGTTCACAGTTTCTTCAACTTCCGCCACATTTGACACATCACATTTATAAGCTTCCGAATCAACTCCAAATTCTTTTAACTTCGCGGCTGTAGCTGACGCTTTTTCAAGATTTACATCAAGAACAGCAACTGACGCGCCTTCACGCGCAAGTGTTGCCGCAATGGTTTCGCCTATTCCCTGAGCTCCGCCTGTTACAAGTGCTATCTTTCCGTTCAGTAATCCCATTTTTACCTCCGTTAACAATTTTTAATTCTTAGATTTCCTGCAGTTTTAAAAGGTCATCAGGTTTTTCAATATTTATTATTTTTAAATTTTTATCTATCTTTTTAATCAGTCCGGATAATACAGCACCGGGCCCGCACTCTATAAAAGTATCCACTCCCTGCGCTTTCATGTATTCAACCGATTCAATCCACCGAACCGGCGACACAATCTGCCTTACAAGAAGTTTTTTAATTTCTTCAGCCTTCGTCACAGCCTGCGCTGTCACATTTGAAATTACCGGGACTGCCGTATCTTTCATGTTAAAAGAAGCCATATTTTCAGCCATACCGTCAGCCGCGCTCTGCATAAACCGCGAATGAAAAGCGCCTGCCACAGCCAGTTTAATATACCTTTTTGCGCCAAGTTCCTTTGCGGCCGCTTCTCCCGCGTCTATTGCGGCTGAATCACCTGACACCACTATCTGTCCGGGACAATTAATATTTGCAAGCGACATATCGCCTGCCGGTTTTACTTTTTCGCACAGTAATTTTATATTTTCAACATCCAGCCCAAGTACCGCCGCCATGCCGCTTGCAGCTTTGCCGGAAGCTTCCTGCATAAGCGAACCCCTTAATTTTACCATTTCAACCGCTGTTTTAAAATCCATTGCGCCGGCGCAGCATAAAGCGGAATATTCGCCAAGGCTGTGACCCGCGAAAAAAACCGGTTTAACACTGTCTTTAATTGCTTCGTATATAGCCACGCTTACAGTCAGAATCGCGGGCTGCGTAAAATCCGTTTTTTTAAGTGTTTCTTCAGGGCCTAAAAACATAGCGTCCAGAAGTTCCCTGCCGCATGTTTCCCTTGCCATGGCAAAAATAGAATTAGCCCTTTCATTGTGTTCGCTGAACGCGAAACCCATACCTACATACTGCGAACCCTGACCCGGAAAAACCAATGCTGTTGACATTATATGGCCTCTTTTTCCATTAAATTATAACCTGACAACGGCGCCGCCCCATGTGAAACCCGCGCCAAGCGCGGAAAAACCAAGCAGATCGCCTTTTTTTATTTTACCTTCTTCAACCGCTTCGGCCAGCGCTATTGGAATTGTAGCCGCGGACGTATTGGCGTATTTATGTATATTAACAATAAGTTTTTGTTCAGGCACTTCAAACCTCTGTGCTATTGAGTCAATGATCCTTTTATTTGCCTGATGAAATATAAAGTAATCAACCTGTTCCGGAGTTACATTTGCTTTTTCCATGGCAATTTCTATTGAAGAAGTCATCTTAACCACAGCGTGTTTAAACACTTCTTTTCCTTCCATATATACATACTGCATTTTTTTATCAAGAACTTCCTGACTAAAAGGATTTGCTGTCCCTCCGCCCGGCTGAAGTAAAAACTGGGCTTTTGAACCATCCGAACCAAGATACGTTGAAAGTATGCCCTGGCTTTCAGTTTCTGCCTGTCCGACAATAACCGCTCCCGCACCGTCGCCAAAAAGCACGCACGTTTTTCTGTCTGTCCAGTCAGAAATCTTTGCGAATTCTTCCGCTCCTATTAGCAGAATATTTTTATACATTCCGGATTCCACATAAGCCCTTGCCACAGAAAGCCCGTAAATAAATCCGGAACACGCCGCGGACACATCAAGTGACGGAACTCCGTTAATTCCAAGCCTGTTAACAACAACATTGGCGGTTGAAGGCCATACATAATCCCCTGTAACAGTGGCAACTATCACAAAATCAATTTCTTCTTTTTTTATACCCGCGTTTACAAGCGCTTTTTCCGCCGCTTTCGCGGCAAGAAAAGAAGTGGGCTGATCTTTATCCGCCAGCCTTCTCTCTTTTATTCCTGTCATAGAAGTAATCCATTCATCCGTGGTATCAAGCATCTTTTCTATATCTTTATTTGTACGTATTGTTTCCGGAACATAATAACCCGTTCCAAGTATGGCAGCCCGTTTATTCACTCTTTGCCTCCATTTTTTTCACTTCCCTTTCAATTTCTTCGTTTATATGCCCGTCCACAAATTCATACGCGACTATCAGCGCGTTTTTAATCCCTTCCACTCCCGCGCTGCCGTGCGATATTATTACCGGTTTTTGTATACCAAGAAGCGGCGCGCCGCCGTAAGCATCGGGATTTATCCTGTCCTTCACCTGTTTAAAAACTTTTTTCATAAGCAGGCCGCCGATTATGGTAAGCAGGCTCTTTTTTGCGCCGGCTTTTATTTCGCTTACCAAAAGCACTCCCGCGCCTTCCCCAACTTTAAGTATTATATTGCCCACAAAACCGTCGCAGACAACAACATCGGCGTTGCCGTTAAACACGTCACGCCCTTCCACATTGCCTTTAAAATTAAGATTAAGTTTTTTTATAATTTCTTTCGCTTCAATTGTAAGTTCATTTCCCTTGCCTTCTTCTTCGCCAACGCTCATTACGCCAACGCGGGGATTATTTATTTTAAATATGTGCGACGCATAAATACTTCCCATTATGGCAAACTGCGCCAGATGAATTGGTTTGCAGTCCACATTGGCGCCGGCGTCAAGTACAGCTGTGGTTCCGCTTTTAGAAGGCATAGGAACTAAAATTGCCGGCCTTATAACACCGGGTATCCTGCCTATTGTAAGCAGTGACGTAACAAGCATCGCGCCGGTATTGCCGGCTGAAACAAAAGCATCTGCCCTGCCGTCTTTTACCAGTTTGGCGCCTACTATCATTGAAGAGTCCTGCTTCTGTTTAAATGCTTTTGCCGGTTCATCCGCCATTGTAATTACTTCATTTGCGTTTACAATTTCAATGCGCGCGCGTTCTTTTTCGCTTAATTTATACGTGTTAAGGTATTTTTCAATTTCTTCCTTTTTACCGACAAGTATGACATTAAGGTCGCGATTCTTTTTTATAGCTTCAACAGTGCCGTTAACCTCTACCTGCGGGGCATTATCCCCGCCCATTGCATCCAGAACAATGCGCACGTTTTGCCTCACCTCATAACCGATTTTTGAGTATCAGGACTATTCTTCGGAGCTAATAACTTCTTTGCCGTTGTAATGGCCGCAGCTTTTGCATACCCTGTGCTGCTCTTTTTTTGCATGGCAGTTGGGGCATTCCGTGAGGTTGATATTCTGGCTTAATTTCATGTTAGCCGCTTTTCTTGACCTTGTTTTAGACTTTGAAGTTCTCCACGTTAAATTTGCCACTTTCTGTTCCTCCTGTAAAATTATTTCTTTTTATAAATCCGCAGGCTGATGCCGCGGTTTTATTTAATGTCAAGCCCGCCAAACGGATTGAATTTAATCTCCTGTTTATGCCCACAATCGCCTTCATTGCGGTTTTTGCCGCATACCGGGCATAAACCAAGACAGTTTTCGTCACAAACCGGCTTAATAGGAGCTTCAATAAGCACCGTCTGCCGTATAAAATCCGTTAAATCAAGTTCATTATCCTTATATTCAAGAACATCGCTTTCCCTGTCTTCGTCATTCATGCGGCTTTTCTCTTTAAAAATAGTTACAAATTCGCCTTCAATATCCTGAATTATATCTTTTAAACAGCGCGAACAGGACATTGCAAGCCTGCCTTTAAGGCTGCCTTCAACAATAATGGCTGTATCAGAATCCTTGGTAAGCGCCAGTTCAAGATGCAGCGGCCCTTCAAGTACAGCTGAATCATCCAATGAAATGTCATCTTTCGTAAGGTCAAAACTTAATTCCTGCCTTACCGAAAACGATGACAGATTAATTTTTAACATTATTTTATAACCTCTTTTTTAAAAGCATTTGTAAATAACAGTAAAAATAGAAAATACTATTCCTGTAACACAAAAATGCTTTTTGTGCCTTTCAATATCACGCTGACATCTTTTAACTATAAATACTTATAAAATACAGCGCGTAATTATAAAACTATGCCTTTGTGTTGTCAACAGTTTTTATCAATAAAAGAGAGTTCTTAGTGAAAAATTTCTCATTATGAAACAAAAAAATATCTAATTATTTAAATCAATAATTAAGATATTCCATTTAAAGGTGTTCAATAAGAATCTTTATTCCAATACCAATAAGTATAATCCCGCCGAATATTTCCGCTTTATTACCTAACATCTCGCCTGTTTTTCTTCCTATAAGACCTCCTGCGATTGAAAAAATAAATGATGCCAGCCCTATAATAATAACAGGAAGCGCCAACCCTGCTTTAAGGATGGAAAAACTTACTCCCACCGCAAGCGCGTCAATACTTGTGGCTACCGAAAGCAGCAGCAGTATCCGGACGCTGCAATAGTTTAAACCCGTTTTATCTTCCTCTTTTTTTAAAGCTTCCGCAATCATTTTGCCCCCCACCGCCAGAAGAAGGCTAAAAGCTATCCAATGGGCAAATGCTTCTATAATACCGGCAAAAGCGCTTCCAACAAGCCAGCCGATAAGCGTCATTCCCGCCTGAAAAATACCGAACATTAAAGCCATCTTCAGCAGAATTGGCGTTTTAACTTTTACCCTGCATGTGCCGGCGGACAGCGAAACAGCAAAACAGTCCATTGCCAGCCCCACCGCCGTAATTATTATAAGCGACAGCTCCAATTAAAATTCCTCCTGAATTTTTTTAGAATTATACCACAGTAATCTTATTGATAATACGGCGCTTTAATATTAAAATACCTGCTGACTTTAACTAAGGAGTATTTATGAAAAATCTGACCGAAGGAAATGTACTTAAAAATCTTTTTATATATTCCTGGCCCATTATGGCCGGCGACCTGCTTCAGTCTTTATACAGCGCCATAGACGCTTTCTGGGTGGGAAGGCTTTTAGGCCCCGACGCCCTTGCCGCGGTGTCATCTTCAATGCCTGTGATGTTTTTTCTTATATCGCTTATAATAGGGCTTTCCGTGTCCACCGTGATAATGATAGGCCAGGCATATGGAATGGACGACATGGAATTCGTCTCAAAAATAATGTCAAATTCATTTATTACGATTTTTTCTTTATGCCTGTTTATCACGGTTTTAGGTACAGCACTTGCCATGCCCATGCTTAAATTTCTTGGCACGCCCGCCGCCATAATAAAAGACGCGCATACTTTTCTGATTATAATTTTTAGCGGCCTTATTTTTATGTTTACCCAGAACTGGTTTGCCGGAATACTGCGCGGCCTGGGCGATTCAAAAACCCCGCTTATATTCTCCTGCATCTACGTGGCATTAAATATTATACTTGCCCCCCTGCTTATAAAAGGATGGTGGATTTTTCCGGAATTAAAAATAGCCGGTTCCGCCGCAGCCACCGTAATATCAGGGGCCGCTACCACCTTAATTTCCTTTTTTTATCTGGCAAGGAAAAACGTCATTTTTAACATTCTTAAATGGAAATTTCAGCTTAATTACAGCATTATAAAAAAGATGTTCACAATTGGTATCCCCGTAACCTTTCAGATGGTTATTGTTTCTGTCAGCGCAATCGCGGTAATCTCTTTTGTAAACAGGTTCGGGCCCGGAATAATTGCCGCGTACGGAATAGGCTTAAGAATAGACCAGTTTTCATTCATTCCTGCCATGTCACTTGGCGCCGCGGCTTCATCTTTTACGGCTCAGGCAATTGGCGCAAAAAAAGAGGAATTAATACGCGAAGTTGCGCTTTGGGTTACCATTTTATCGCTTGCTTTCGCGGCAGCCGCCTTTGCGGTCATCAACCTTTTCCCGCATCAAATTACGGCTGTCTTTACAGTTGATGCAGCTGTTATTTCTCATGGCGCCGTATACTTTAAATATATCACCCTTACGTATTTTGCCTACGCCGTTATGTTCGCGTTTCAGGGTATCGTGCGCGGGTCAGGCGATACGCTGCCGTCCACGCTGTTCGCGTTTATAACTTTGATCGCTTTACGCGTGGGGCTGTCGTGGGTGCTGCTGGATAAAGCAGGCATGGATGAACGGGGTGTCTGGATTGGAATTACGGCAAGCGCTTATCTTGGCGCTCTATTAAATTACTGGTATTACAAAAGCGGCCGCTGGAAAAACCGTGAAAAGTTAAAACCATATTCAAGGGAAATTTAACAGCTGACAAGTTACAGGTTACAAGTTACAGGTTACAGCTGACAAGTTACAGGTTACAGCTGACAGGTTACAAGTTACAGGTTACAGCTGACAGGTTACAGGTTACAAGTTACAAGTTACAAGTTACAAGTTACAGGTTACAGGTTACAAGTTACAAGTTACAGGTTACAGCTGACAGGTTACAAGTTACAGGTTACAGCTGACAGGTTACAAGTTACAGGTTACAGCTGACAGGTT
>JAFGWA010000001.1 GCA_016937715.1 Candidatus Goldiibacteriota bacterium | reverse complement strand
TAACCGGGGATTCTTGGCAGGCTGTACTTTGAAAACCGGACATTTCTATTTTGCAGAAAATAGGACATTTCTATTTTGCGTTGACATTTTGTAAATAAAAACTTGAAATGTAAAATGTTTAAGTTATAATACTTTTATTCAAACCCGGGGGTTTGAAAAAATATCAGGAGGGAAATAATGCAAAAAAAGCTTATTGTTATTTGTGCCGCCATTATTCTGTCTTTAGCGGTGTTTTCATGCGGTCCTAAAGGAGACTCAGGCGCAGCAGGGCCTACGGGACTTCCGGGAACAGGTTATCTGGTAATTAGTTTCCAGAATGGGGTTTATCCTGATGCGGCATATGCAGAGTGTGAAGATGCAAGGATATGGTCAGATACAGAGCAAAATAGTAATTATGGAGGGGATACTTATTTACAGCTTGGAAGAACTTCCGGGGGCGAACTAAAAAGAGGGCTTATGAAGTTTGATAACCTGACGATTCCTACCGGCGCTGTTGTAACGGATGCTTATCTTACTGTTTATGTTAATAACATATTGAGCGGTGTCAGGGATTTTGCGCTTTATGAATTAAATGCTGATTGGATAGAAAATCAAGCTACGTGGAATGTTTATTCTACAGCGAATTCATGGGCAAGCCCCGGAGGAGATTTTAATGCTGCTGCAATAAGCAATACTACGACTCTTGATTCCGTAGGATACCATACTTTCCGTATTAATGCTTCGGTTGTACAAAACTGGCTGGACAATACGGAAAACAATTATGGTTTCATTATCAGGAAAACAGATGAAACAACCGATGGTGAAATGATTTTTAGAAGTACTGAATATTCTACGTTGGAACAAAGGCCAAGACTGACCGTATATTATACGGCTCCATAAGGGGAGGGTGAAGATGAAAAAATATATTGTAATTTTAGCGGCGGTTTTATTAAGCGGTTTTATGGTGTCATGTAAAGGTGAAGCCGGGCCTGCCGGCCCTGCAGGCGCGGACGGAATAACGCCTGAAAGCGGATGGTATTCAGTTGTATTGCAGCAGGGAGTTGACGGTTATACAGGATGCTATGACGCAAGGATACGTTCTTTTGCCCCTGATACAAATTATGGCTCTGATGACGCATCTCAGATTGGTTATTATGAACCAAACAATGATAAAAAGAGATTTGTTATTGAGTTTTTCTTCAGTGATGGTCCGGAAGTACCGGATGATGCTGTTATTGAAAGCGTGACATTATCTTTAAAAACAAGTGGTGCAGGATCCGGCAGCGGCGCATACAGGCTTTATGAGTGTTCTCAGGCGTGGAGCGAAGGAACTACGACATGGAATAATGCCGGAGTATCAAACTGGACTGTTGCGGGGGGGAATGTAGATATTAATACTCCTGTAAGCAATTCCGCGGTTCTTAATTCATCTTTTATCGGGTGGTCAACATGGAAGGTTGATAAGAACCTGATTGAAGAGAAGATGTCAGCAGGCACTACATTTGGATTTGTTTTTGTGGCAGATAATGAAACAACAATAACAAGTGATGTAGAGATACATACTTCAGAGGCTGTTGATGTACAAAACAGGCCTAAATTAACAATATATTATTCTAAGCCATAAGGGAGGATAAGATGAAAAAAAATATACTATTAACAATAATAACAGTTCTGGCTGTTGTTCTTATTGGCTGCAGCAAAGGAGTGACAGGTCCTGCAGGCGCTCCGGGCAGTGACGGGTCAAATGTGACTACTATTGTGTTAGAAAATGGAGTGTATCCGTCTTCTGCATATAATTCTATTGAAGGTTCTGCGATGATGCATGGCACAGTGGGTAATGATTTTACGGCAATTGATACAGGCAGTTGTGCAAATGTTTCTGTCGGGTATACGGATGTTATGAACTTTGGGGCGATGAGGGGTGTTATTAGGGGCGATGTCTCATACATTATTCCTGACAATGTCGATGTGGTGAGCGCCAAACTTGTTGTGAATGTGATCGGTATAAGCGGCAGCAATATAAATGTCAGCGCTTATAAGTTGAATGCGGCCTGGACAAAAGGGTCTCAGTGCATTGCAACATCAACAGATGGCGTGACATGGGCAACAACAAACGGGACAACGCCATGGGCAAGCGCGGGAGGAGATTATGATGCGGCTTCATCGGGCGGTGCAACAGCAATAACTGCAACTGATGAATATGAAATAGAAATAAAACCTTCAGTTGTTGAAGGGTGGCTTGCAGATCCGTCAACCAATTTTGGAGTAATTCTTATTTCATCCAATGAAACTACTGAAGGTTATTTTAGTATTGTAGGCGCGGATGCAAAATTAAAATTAACATACATTCTTCCATAATAAAGGATTGTTGTCTAAAGCCCCGGACTGTGTAATGTGCAGTCCGGGGCTTTTTATTAATTGTCATCACAGTAATACTTTGTCTGAAACGTTCATTTTATGTGAACTAAATCGCAAAACAGAAGAAGATCACATAATGTTTTTGGAAATTTGTGTAGTTTGACACAAAGATGTCAGGCTGGATAAAGCCCCCTGATGTTATAAGAGAATAATACGGCGCGCCTTATCCCGGGGCAAAGATGTACTTTTATATCAAAGACAGGTTTGAAGACAGGGATTGGATAAGTACGCTGGTTACGCTGTCAAAAAACGAACTTGGTGAATTTAAACCTAAAAATAAAAAAAATCCGAAAAAAAGCATAGCTGGTTTTTGGCCTGTGTTTTATACGGACAAAAAATGTTGATTTGTTGTTACGTTTATGTTACATTTGTTACAAATATGTAACATAGGAGATTTATGAAGATAAATTCAGGCGTTTTAAAGGTATTAAATTCGGAAGACAAGATAAAAATACTTAAATTTATGCTGGGACAAAAAAAGCTCCCGGATATGAGTGAAAGGGAATTAAGCCGTGTAATCGGCGTTTCAAATGTAAAGTTAAACAGGGCGCTTGCTGAATTCAAGGAAATTAACCTTGCGGAAGTAAAAGGCGTCGGCAATTCAAATGTATGGGCTGTAAATGAAAGTAGTTATGCTTATTCTGTTTTAAAGCCTATAATAGACTCTGCCGGGGAAAAAGACGTTCCTTTTGCCGATATGGCAGAAAGAATTAAAAAAGCTTTTGGATTCAAGGGTGTAAAACAAATAAAGATTTTTGGCTCTGTCGCCAGGAAAAAAGAGGCTGTAACAAGCGATATTGATGTGTTTGTATTGGTTAAGGATAATAGAACAAAGGAAGAATGCGAAATCATAACAGATAAACTTTCAGCAGAGTTTGTTAAACTTTATGGAAACGTCCTTAACGGGTATATACTTACCGAAAAAGAGTATAAGGACAGAAAGAATTTGGCTTTGATCGGAAATATAGAAAAAGAAGGGATTAAAATAGTATAAAACATAGAGGGGACAGAGATGGATAGTATAAGGACAAGCCGTATTGACAGGCATTTGTATGTAAATTTTATCAGGCGCTCAAAAGAATGTATTAATACAGCTGCGGATGCGTATCAGAAAAAAGATTATAATGCGGGGGCAATATGCTCGGTTCACAGCGCGATTTCGGCGGCGGATGCCCTGTGTGTTTATTACCTGCAAAAAAGGCATACCGGCCTGCGTCATGATGATGCGGTAAGGCTGCTGGAAAGTATTAAGGACATACCAAATGTAGAAATTAAAGAAGCCGGTAAAAGGCTGAAAAAAATAATAAGTATGAAAAATATGGCTGAATACGAAGAACGGCTTATAAAACAAAAAGAAGCCGAAAACCTTCTTGAAAATGCCAAAGTATTATTTGAGTTTATAAAAAGCAAACTGCCGGAATAAATCAAATTTAAGACGGATGATATTAAAGGGAGGGGATAATGGCGGAAAATAAGACGCAGCCCACAAAAAAAGACGCAGTGAAATATATAAATTCCATAAAGGATATTCAGCTTAAAGAAGATTGCCTTAAGCTGGCGTCTATAATGGAAAAGGCAACAGGGGAAAAGCCGGTAATGTGGGGGGCGTCTGTTGTGGGATTTGGGAAAGTGCATTATATTTATAAATCAGGCAGGCAGGGAGATTGGATGAAAACCGCCTTTGCGGTAAGAAGCGGAAAGATATCGGTATATATTTTTCCGGATATAGATAACTATCCGGTTGAACTTGGAAAACTTGGAAAGCATTCAAGGGGAAGAGCGTGCCTTTACATCCGCAGGCTGGCGGACATAGATATTAAGACGCTTACGTTTATGATAACAGATTCGGTTAAAAAGTTTAAAAGCGGGGTTTATAAAGCGCCCGGCGCGGAATAAGCCGTTTAAGTTCTTTAACTCCAAAATTAAATAATAACCGGTAAATTGTGATATTATGCTTATACTTTGCTATAGCGCGGGAAAAAGGAGAACCGGTGAGGAAAATTTTATTAGCAGTTTTTATATATATTGTTTTGCCCTGCGCGCTTTTTTCTTCCTGGGTGGATGTGGACGGGACAGGGACAACGGAGGTTCTTATATATCCCCCGTTTGTGATGACGTCAACTTTTTCTGTCAAATATGACAGTTTAAATTATCCGCATGTATTCTGGAGCGATTCCGGCAATCTTTATTATTTAAAATATAACGGAACCGCATGGGTGGACGCTGACGGTGTCGGGCAGTCAAATATGATGATAGGTACCGGGGAAAGCTCCGCTTTAATTCTTGACGGCGCTGACAGGGCGCATGTGCTGTGGATAAATTATGTGGCTGCGTCTTCAGGTTATGACGTTTTTTACATGAAGTGGAACGGCAGCGCGTGGGTTGACGCGGACGGCGCCGGGCTGGCTGATACAAATATTACAAACAGTACCGGAAATAAATCAGACGCGGTATTCGTGCTTGATTCCATGGGGCGGCCGCATGTTGTTTATGTGAAGGCAAATCCCGTTGAAGGGGATGTTTTTTACCTTAAGTGGGACGGTGCCGCGTGGGTGGATGCCGACGGCACAGGCACAGGGGAAAGCAATATAAGCAATTCCGCGGGCCCGTCAGTGAATCCGGATATTGAAATTGACGCGTCTGACAACCCGCACATTGTGTATAACGAATCAAGCGGGTCAGCTTCCCCCAATGAAATTTATTATATAAAATGGAATTCTATGGCGTGGACTGACATTACCGGCAGCGGTCTTGCGGGTGTAAATATTTCAAATGACACTTATAATTCGGTCACTCCAAAACTTGAAATTGACTCTTTGGGGTATTCTCACGTGGCGTGGCTGTCGGACAGAAATATGCCCGGCGCGTATAACAGGGATGTATATTATCTTAAATACAACGGCAGCGCGTGGGTGGACGTGGATGGAACGGGAACAGGAAATATAGGAGTGACAGGTAATCCTTCTGAAACTGCGGATTATCTGGCTTTTGATGTTGCCTCTTCCGGTACTCCCTGCCTGGCGTGGACAAGTGAAATTTATGACGTGGCAGATTCGCCTGTAAGCGTGCGTTACGCGCAGTGGAGCGGTTCTGCATGGACAGACCCGGATGGTTTTACAGCAGGAATGTCAGTAAGCGGAGGCGTGGGTACATCTTTGGATTTGGATAATCTTGGCAGGCCGGGTATTATGTTTAGGACGGGCGGGCCGTGGATTTCTGATTTCAGCGTGTCCTTTCTTCAGTGGAGAACCGACTTTACCCCGACGCTTACGGCAACCTTAACCGCTACATCCACTTATTCAATAACACAGACGCAGACGGCAACGCTGACTCATACATTAACTGATACGCAGACTGCAACGCAGAGTATAACGCAGACTATGACCGGCACTTTGACCGCGTCCGTTACCCTGACTGTTACATGGACACACACCGCAGAGCCAACTTTTACCCCTACAAGTTCAATTACATTAACGCCGTCTTTTACGCAGACAACCACATGTACGCCTACTGTAACCGCCACAATAATATGGCCGGGCGGCGAAATTCAGGTTTACCCGAATCCGTTTAATATTGATTCAG